>NZ_JBNPVT010000013.1:0-199037 GCF_050434205.1 Paraburkholderia sp. GAS348 | reverse complement strand
GTGTACTGTGCCCGCTTTGCCTTGCCTGTCATCGTTCTTCTCCTTGCTTGAGTTTACCTGCTCAGCAAGGGATTCGTTTTTCGGGGGCAAGCTCAATGATGGACTGGCAAGCTTTTGATGAGGAAGCGAAAAACAACGAGAAACGCGGACGTGTCTCCAGCCTGATTTATTGCGCAATCACGCTGCATATCCAATCAATGAAGCTGTTCTTGGCTGGTCACCTCGTTGCGGCGGGGAATCTCATGCGTCAAGTGATCGAGGCCATTGCAATGTCGTTGCTTGGTTCGGGAAAAACACTAACCAATCTGGATAGATTTGTTGCAGAGCAGTATGGGGCAAACGACGCGGTGCGCGACGTGAGGAGAAATCGGAAGGTCCTTGGGCTTCACGATGAGGGGGTGGACGCGCTAGTCGAGGCGGAGAAGTTTTACCATCACCACAGCCACCTTTCCCACTTGACCATCGCCACGGTGATGTCCTTTGAGGAGGATGGGTTCTACATAGGTGCGTCGTTCGATGAGGGTAAGGTTAACGGGTACGACAGAGAAGTACGTAGCCGCGTGCAGCTTGCCGAAGTGTTCCCGAAGTTCATTGCCGCCGTACTGGCGAACATCGCGAAGTGGTAGAGCGATTTTCTGGCTGACGAGCGTGCCAAGGATGGGTCACGAATGACCAGTCGCCGACGCGTCAGCGCCGCCTGACAGCCGATGCAATTGCCTGCGATCGCGAGCGGAAGACTAAGCGGCGTTAAGTCCTTGGTCGTGAAGGAATTCGTCCAGCAGATCGACGCATTGGTGAGCAAGCGCGACGAGATCGAACATATCTTCACCGGCGACAATATTCCATTTGCTCTCGCCATGCCCAACATACGACGGCCAGTTTTCGGGGACGTACTCCCGCACAACCGAAAATTTGGCATCGTACGGATGGTCGGTAATCCGAAAGTGCTTAAAGCCATTCGCAATATCGCGGCACACTCTCAGTTCCACGTTGCCACGAAATAACGCCGTTACTGATTCTCTATCGACACCAGAGGCGATTAGCCAGTCCCGGAGATCGAAACATGAAGCAAAGAAAGCGAGGAGAAAGTCAAGTTGATCCGCCGATGACCTAGCGGTATCCGCCATGCGAATCCGGTGCTGCCAGCGTAGGACACGTTTATATTGACCTTGCCACCCTTCAATCTCTTGCAATGTGTGTCTGAGGCCCATGTCGGTGATCACCCTGTCAATGCATTGATTGCAATCAGGCGTACAGCGATGGCGGGAACAACTCCACCAGCGCATCTAGCAACCGCAGGTGATCGACAGTGCACCACGATTTTTCGCCTACCTGCTTTTGCCACGTCCAGCGCGGATAGTCTTCGTGCAGGCGGTCTAGTCCGAACCAGTAATCCCCGTCTAGCGTGACAATTAGGTCGTCGTACTCATGAGCGACATAGCCGTCGGCCATGGTCATATCGCGCAGTGTGAATACCACGCGCGTTTTGTTTCTAATGTCGTCGCCCTCCGCTGGCACTACGTCAACCGTCCAATCGTCGCGTTGGCCCTGCTGTTCAAGATGCTGTTTGAATTCATCCGCCGTAGTCGGAAACGCGAGCTTTGCCATGTTGTTCTCCGGTGGGGTGATCAATTGTACTGCGCGCGTACACGATCCCCTCGTACGTGATTTGCCGTCCGGTTACCGGCTCGATGCGGGTCTGCCCTGCCTGACGAGGCAACCACACGCGGCACACAGCACCGTGACCACCAGCGCGAGCATGGACAGCACTAGCGGGTTATCTGAAGGTCGTATGCTTCGCGAGCGTCAGTGAGACAAACGCCGGTTCCTGACTGACTCCAGCCGCTGAAACTGAAAACGCATCGCAGGTTGTGACCATCGGCGGATTCCGCAGGTACGTTGCCATTTCCCACAGCGCTGACGCCTACAGCCGTGCCGGTGTATGTCTGCCCGCCACCGAAGCGGCTTGCCAGCGAGAATGCCCCGCCTTGCACGTACACAAAGCGCCCGTTGTACGTGCGACCGTCCAGCGTAATCGCCACCGACTTGTCAATCTGCTTTGCCGTGCCGTAGGCCATTGGTCCCGCTGTACGCGGCAACAGCGACAGATCGTATGTGGCGCACCCCTGCAAGGTCAGCGCCGCCACGAGGACAAAAGAACGCGCGGTTCGTCGAGCTATCGAACTGTTAGGCGAGCACATCCTGTTCGAGAAACCGGCGATAGGTCTGCAGTGGCGATTCCTTCAGCTTTGAGTCGATTGGGTTCATTTGGCCAACCTCCTCAGATGATTCCGCGGTCCCGATACAAGGCGATGTCTTCGGTGTTGCAGCCCAGGAGGCCGCTCAACACATCGTCGGTGCAATCGCCGAGCGAAGGCGGTGCGCGCCGATAGGCGGGTGGCGTATCCCGCAACCTGAGCGGGCTGGCAATGGTCGACGCCATTGCGCCGTCTTCCCTCGGCACATCGACGCGCAACGACCGATGCCTGACCTGCGCGTCTTCGAAGACCTGCCGGTAGTCGTTGATTCGTCCGCAGGGCACGCCATGCGCGTCGAGGTGCCGGATCCACTCCAGCGCGCCGCGTTCGAGCATGGTTCCTGCGAGTTCGGGGATGAGTTCATTGCGGCCCGTAATCCGCCCGGTGGCTTTGTCCCAGCGTGGATCGGCAGCCAGATCGGGGCGTTCGATTGCCTTGCAGTACTGCTTCCATTGCGTGTCGTTGCCGACGGCGACGACGATCTCGCCGTCTTTGACCGTGAAAACCTGATACGGAACGAGGCTCGCATGCGCATTTCCATAGCGGTGCGGGGTCTTGTCGCTCGCGAAGAATCCGGTCACCTGATTTCCACCTAGCGCCACTATGCAGTCGAGCAATGCCATGTCGATGTATTGGCCTCGGTTCGAGACCGTGCGGTATTGCAGGGCCGACAGGATAGCGATGGTCGCGTACATGCCGGTCATGACATCCACTATCGGAAGCCCTGCCTTTTGCGGTCCACCGCCCGGGAGGTCATCGCGCTCGCCGGTCACGCTCATCAATCCGCCGACCGCCTGAAACACGATGTCATAGCCGGGTTTGTTGGCGTCTGGGCCATCCTGTCCGTAACCGGTGATTGAACAATAGACGAGCCTCGGATTGATCTCAGCGAGCGTCGCGTAGTCGAGACCGTAGCGCTTGAGGTCGCCGACCTTGTAGTTCTCGATCACGACGTCGCTTTTTGCAGCAAGCTTGCGGATCAAGTCCTGTCCTTCCGGTGTCGAGATATCGACGGTGATCGATTTCTTGTTCCTGTTCGCGGATGCGAAGTAGGTGGAGTCGTGCGTGTCGGTACCGTCCTCGTTCTTGATCCACGGCGGTCCCCAGCTGCGTGTGTCATCGCCTGTTCGCGGGCGCTCGACCTTGATCACCTCGGCGCCCATGTCGGCGAGGTTCTGGCTGCACCACGGACCCGCGAGCACGCGGGAAAGGTCCAGCACCCGGAGATGGGCGAGGGCGCCGGTCGGCGCGAGATTCGATGTGTGATCCAGTGAATGGTTTTGCATTTTTGTCAGAACGGGTAGGTGCATGTTGCGCCACTCGCGCTAACTAACAAGCGGCGCGTGGACGGGTGGCGTGGAGCGCTGGAGTGCCTTGCCGTATCAGGCCGGCGCCCAATCTTTCGGAAACTCGGCCGTCGCCTCGCCGACCGCGATTTCTTCGCCACGCTGATTGAATACCTGCACGTCGAGCACCGCCCAGCGTCCCTTGCTGGTTTCGTTGACTGACGTGACAGTGGCACGCGGCGTAATCACGTCGCCCGGTTTGACGGGCGCTTTCCAGCGCGTCTCAAGACGACGCTGCACGCCCCCCGCCGGATAGAGCCAGTCGGTCAGCATCTTTGTGATAACGCCGAAATTGTTCATGCCATGCATGATGATTCCGCCAAAGTTGGTCTTGCGGAAATCGCCCGGCATGTACTGATCGTCGAGATGAAGCGGATTGAAATCCAGCGACGCTTCGCAGAATTCGCGAATCGATTCGCGCGTCGGGGAGAACGGTGTACCCTCGATGAGTTGGCCGCGCTGCAGGCTTTCGAATGTCGAAGTCATATCGGTTTCTCCTTAGAACGCGCGGATGCTCCAACCACGGCCCGAACAGATCACCTGATCGTGCTGATTGAAAAAAACGTTGTCATGCACCACGAAGAGTCGGTCCCTCTTGATGAACTTGTCGAGTGCGCGTGCCTGAAGCCGGATGACGTCGCCTGGTCGCGCCGGGACGTTGTAATTCCACGATTGACCTGCGTTGATAGTGCCGGGACTGCGCATCCAGTCGTCGGCTGGCGTGCAGGAGAACATCAGAAGAATGTGAATGGTCGGAGGCGCAATGAGTCCGCCGTAGGGCGTCTGCCTGGCGTACTCCTCGTCGAAGTACAACGGATGCGTATCGCCGATCACGCGGCAAAGCTTTTGGATCGCTTCCTTGGTCAGGGTGTAGGGCAGCGTCTTGCGGGGCTCGCCCGGGATGATGTCATCCCAGGTCTTGCGCAACCCGGCGTCTTTCCAGAAATCTGTCTCGAATGTCGGAGCGTTCATAGGACGATCGCAGGTAGTTGATCGGGAAAGGCTCAACGGTTAGAATATCCGCTAAGCGGACATGTATGTCCGCTTAGCGATCAATTTGCAACTGTTCTGTCTTGTTGTCAAGACTAGGAGTAACCATGGCCACGCCAGACAGCGAGTCATTCGTGCGCACTTTCGCGCGCGGGCTCGCCGTGATTGAAGTGATGGGGCAACGTGCGAGCCGTCAGACACTCGGGGAAATTGCGGAGGGTGTTGGCTTGCCGCGCACAGCGGTGCGGCGGTTCCTGATGACGTTGATCGATCTCGTGTTTGTCGCGACCGACGGCAAGTATTATTGGTTGACGCCGCGCGTGCTCAGGCTTGGTCTGTCGTACCTAAGTTCGCTGCCTTACTGGCGGGATGCGCAGACCACACTCGAGGAACTGTCTACGCGAGTTCGGCAGTCGTGTGCGCTGTCAGTGCTCGACGGCTCGGACATCGTGTACATCCTGAGGCAGCATTCAAAGCGGATACTCGCAATGAGTCCGACGCTCGGCAGCCGATTGCCCGCGCATGTAGTTTCGATGGGTCGTGTACTGCTCGCGGGTTTGCCAGACGATGAGTTGGATGCGTATCTTCAGGGCGCCACGCTGCAGCAATTGACGAGCGCCACGCTGACCGACAAGGCGATTCTGCGCGAGCGCATTCTCCAGGCTCGCGCGCAGGGTTATGCGTGGGTCGACGGCGAACTTGACGAGTCGATCTGCGGCCTTGCCGTGCCTGTACGGGACAAGCAAGGAGCAGTCATCGCAGCGATCAACATCAGCTTGCCAGCGGGCCAGTACACCGAAGGAGATGCGATACAGCACTACCTGCCGGAGCTCCGCCAGGCGGCGTCTCATCTGAGGGCAGCGTCGTAGAAGAAGTAAGACGGCAGCAGGCCGGCGTGCCCGATGAGATCGGGTTTGCGACCAAGCCTCAGATCGCGATCACGCAGTTGCGCGAGGCACGGCAAAGCGGTGCCCCGGACGGTGTTGTACTGGCCGTTGCCTGCCGAACCCTCGAAGGGCAAGGCTGGCCGAGGGGCGAGGATGGTGCGGCTTTCAGCGAGAGCACCAGGCGTACCTGAACATAAAACAGCATCAATACGCCAGCCACGTGCGTAGCAAGCGATGTCAGGTTTCGCAAGCCGATCCATCGCAAGAACACGTCGAATCCATCCCGCCTTAGCACTGCTTGGTATGAGTTAAATTTCTCAGGTGCGTACATCGGGCGCAATGCAGAATCGACCAGAATAAAGGACAGAACGCCGAGGCAGCATGTGAGGATGTTTGAACTATTCGTGGCACTACCGGCACAGTCACGGCACACGAGGGGAAGCGGCGACGCGCCTTCCTTTGGTCACCGAACGGTGCCGTACCAACCCCATGGCGCAGTATTGCTCTGTCACTCCGTCGCCACAGCACTCCCACCCAGATACGCTGCGCGCACCCGGCTATCCTGCGCCAGATCCCGGGCCGGGCCGGCTAGCGCGATGCGGCCGCTTTCCAGCACATAGGCCCGATGAGCAATACGCAGTGCCTGGCGTGCGTTCTGCTCGACGAGAAGGATCGAGGTGCCTTCCTTGCAAATGTCTGCAATCATGCCGAAGATCACCCGGACCAGCTTCGGCGCCAGTCCCATGGACGGTTCGTCCAGCACAACAACGCGAGGCCGCAGCATTAAAGCGCGTGCGATTGCCAGCATCTGTTGTTCGCCACCGCTGAGCGTGCCCGCCAACTGGCTACGCCGCTCCCCGAGTCGCGGAAAAGTCCGATAGACCTCGGTCATCCGCTGTTCCAGCAAGGCGCCGTCGGCCCGGATCAGATAACCGCCGAGCCGCAGATTTTCCTCGACTGTCAGCGCTCCGAACATGCGACGGCCTTCCGGCACATGACCGAGACCCAGAGCCACGATCTGGTGGGCGCGCAGTCCGGTGAGCAGGTGCCCGGCCATCACGATCTGTCCAGAACGTGGGCGAATCAGGCCGGAAATGGCGCGTAGCGTCGTGGTCTTGCCGGCCCCGTTGCTGCCGAGCAAGGCCACGATCTCACCTTCCGCGACGTCCAGCGAGACGCCGTGCAGAACCTCTACGTTCCCATAGCTCACATGCAGATCGCGGATTTCTAGGAGTCCCACAGCGATTTCTCCCCGGCGGCATCGTCAGCCGCTTCGTCTATTCCCGCCGTACCGAGATAGGCGTCGATCACACGCGGATCGGCCTGGATTTCGGCTGGCGGCCCCTCGGCGATGATGACGCCATGGTCCATGACGATGATCCGGTCCGACACGCCCATCACCAGCATCATGTCGTGTTCGATCAGCAGCACCGTCACGCCAAGATCCCGAATTCGCCGGATCAATTCCATCAGCGCGTGCTTCTCGGTCGGATTCATCCCCGCCGCCGGCTCGTCCAGCAGCAGGAGATGCGGGTTGCTGGCGAGCGCACGGGCGATCTCCAGCCGGCGTTGATCGCCATAGGGCAAGTCGGCTGCGCGTTCGCCCGCCCGGGCGCCGAGGCCGACGAAGCTGAGCCAGCCGAGGCCCTCTGTCGCGTGATCGGCCGCCTCGGAACGCGCGGAGGGCAGCGCGAGCAATTCGGCGAGCAGTTGCGTTCGGAGCCGATGGTCCATGCCGATCAGCACGTTCTCGAAGGCCGTCATGTTGGCAAACAGGCGGATGCCCTGGAAGGTGCGCGCCATGCCCCGATGGACGATGCGATGCGGGGCTCCTCCAACCAGCGAGGCACCGCGCCAGAGAACCTGACCGCCGGTCGGACGGGTCACGCCGGTGAGACAGTTGAACACGGTGGTTTTGCCGGCGCCGTTCGGGCCGATCAGGCTGAGAATCTCACCGCTCTGCACAGTGAAGCTGACGCCGCCGACCGCCAGCACACCGCCAAAGCGGCGCTGCATGTTGCGCACTTCGAGCAAGGTTTCGTCGGTGACGGTCTGGCGCGGCACGGGCTTTGCGGCGCCGGCGCCCTCGCCCTCGCGTGGCGGCGCTACGCGGCGCAGCGGCGCTGGCCACAGGCCTTGCGGCCGGAGCAGCATCAGGATCACCAGGCCGATCGCGAACCCGAAGATGCGCCAGAGGTTGAGGAAACGCAGCAGCTCGGGCAGGCCGGCAACGATGACGGCGCCGAGTATCACGCCAGGAATGCTCCCTCGGCCGCCAAGCACGACGATGATCAGGATCGTGACGGACTGCAGATAGGTGAACCCGGTCGGGTCGATCGTCCCGAAGCGCGCTGCGAACAGGCTGCCGCCAAAACCGCCGATCAATGCGCCCATCACGTAGGCCAGTAGTTTGACGCGCAGCGTCGGCACACCGACGGCCTCGGCAGCCGCCTCGTCCTCGCGGATGCTGGTCCAGGCGCGGCCGAGCCGAGACTGGCCGAGCCGGATCGCGAACACGAGCACCAGCACGAGGAACGCGATGCCCAGTTCGTACACCGCATGGGGCGAACTGATCTCGTAACCGAACAGGCTGGGGCTGTCGATACCGTAGATGCCGTTTGGGCCGCCCGTAATCCTGAGATTGGTGGCAATGATGCGCGTGATCTCGCCGAACCCCAGCGTGACGATCGCCAGGTAGTCGCTGCGCAGGCGCAGGGTGGGGTAGCCGATCACGATGCCCGAAGCGCTGGCAAACGCGAGGCTGAACGGCAGCGTTTCCCAGAACGAGAAGTGCAGCAGTGTTTCCAGCAGCGCCGTCGTGTAGGCGCCGATGGCAAAGAAGGCTGCATAGCCCAGATCCAGCAGCCCCGCATAACCGACGACGATATTCAGCCCCAGGCCGAGAATCGAATAGGTGGCGATGGTCAGGCCGACATCGACGATATAGCTGCTGGCGACAGCCGGCAGTGCCACGGCGGCGACCAGCAGACCTGCGCCGGCCACAGGGCGATGCCAACGCGCTGACGCCTGCGTCGCGCTCATGGCCTACATCCTCTCGACGACGCGTTCGCCGAACAAGCCGGTTGGCTTGATCACGAGTACACCGATCAGCACGCCGAACACGAGCACATCGGTCCACTGCGATGAGACATAACCGGCGCCGAAGGCCTCGAGCAGGCCGATCAGGATGCCGCCGGCCATCGCACCCGGAATGTTGCCGATGCCGCCGAGAACGGCGGCGGTGAACGCACGAAGACCCAGCACGAAGCCCATGAAGAAATTGATCTGCGTGTAGTAGAGCCCCTCCATCACCCCTGCGACGGCGGCCAGCACCGAACCTAGCAGGAAGGTCAGCTGGATCAGCCGCTCGACATTGACGCCCATCAGACGCGCGGCGTCCTGATCGATCGCCAGCGCGCGCATTGCCGTGCCGAGAAACGTGTGATGGACGAAGAAATACAGCGCCAGCATCAGCGCAAGGCTCGCTACGATGATGCCGATCTGCGTGAAGCTGACCCGCACGCCGAGCAGATCGAGCCCTGCCTGGCTGAGCACGTGCGGATAGGTGTCGAAGCCGGCGCCGTACAGCAGCAGCACGCCGTTCTCCAACGCGAGTGAAACGCCGAGCGCCGTGATCAGAATCGACAGCCGCGGCGCGCGCAACAGCGGTTGGTACGCCAGCCGCTCGATGGCGAGGCCCAGGGCGCCGGTGACCGCCATCGAAGCGACGAGCGCAATCAGCAGCGCCAGGGCGAGCGGCAGGTGCGCGGCGGCGAGCGCCGTCAAAGCGGTCCAGCCGACGAACGCACCGACCATGAACAAGTCGCCGTGAGCGAAGTTGATCAGCCGGATAATCCCGTAGACCATCGTGTAGCCGAGGGCGACGAGGGCATAGAACGAGCCGGTCGTCAGCCCTTCGACGACGAACTGGAAAAAGGTGCTCATGGCCGGGCCCGGCGCGCGCCAGGGCCTACTTCATCGCCACCCAGTGTCCGCTCGAATCAAGCCGCTGATAAGGCGTGAAATTGCCGCCGCGCACGGTGATGACGATATACACCGCGTTGCTGCGGTCACCCTTCGGGTTGAAGCTGATCGTCCCGGTCACGCCCTGATAGCCCGAGATCTTGTGCAGAGCAGCATTGATCGCCGCGGGCGCCGTCGATTTTGCGTTCGCGATCGCTTTTGCGGTGACCCCGACGGCATCGTATTCGTAGACCGAATAGGGGCCGGGACCTTGCCCATAGGCCTTCGTATAGTCGTCGACGTAGCCGTGCGCGGCGCTCAGGAACTGCGCCAGCGGCGCCGTGGTGATGACCATGTCGTCGGCCGCGGGGCCGGCTGTTTTCATCAGTGTGGGGTCGTTGGTGGCGTCGCCGCCCATCAGCGTCATCTTCAGGCCCAGTTGCCGCGCCTCTTTCACCAACAGGCCGGCTTCGGCGAAATAACCGGTGTAATAGATCACGTCCGGCTTCAGTGAGCCGACATGGGTCAGCGTCGGCGAGTAGTCCATCTGGCCGGGCGTGATCGCATCGTCGTAGACGACATCGACACCGTCCTTCTTCAGCGCTTCCACCGTGTTGTCGGCGAGGCCCTTGGAATAGGTCGTGTTGTCGTTGATGACCGCCGCACGTTTCGCGTGCAGGAAGTTCTTGATGAAGTTGGCCGCAAACGGGCCCTGCTCGTCGTCACGGCCAATCGTGCGGAACACGTTCTCGTAGCCCATCTCGGTCAATTTTGGATTGGTCGACGCGTCCATCACGTAGGGAATACCGACGCGGTGAAAGGTCGTCAATTCCGGCAGTGCGGCGCTGGAGCAGTAACCGCCTGCTACCGCGACGACGCCCGCATCGACCAGTTTCTGCGCCGCCTGTACCGCCGTCTGCGCGTCGCAGGCGTCGTCTTCCGGCACCAGTTCGATCTGCTTGCCCAGCACGCCGCCCGCCGCGTTGATTTTGGCGGCGGCCAGCTTGGCGCCGTTGACGATGTCCTGGCCGGCATTGGCGCTGCTGCCCGACAGCGGCACGGGTACGCCGATCTTGAGCGTGGCGCCCTGGCTTTGCGCCGACCCGGGGGCCGTGCCGGCGAGCACGGCCAGAGCGGCCATGGCCGCGATCGTCGTTCGCCGCAAGACGCGAGCTGCATCGGGTGTGCCATTCTTCTGAGCAATCATGTTAGTGACTCCTTATTGTGAAAGGGATCGAAGCGATCCGCCACGCGGATAGACCGGTGACATCAGAAAGCGGACAAAAACGTGCGTTCGCGTGCAATGCCTGATCCGCCAGACGAGTGGCTTGTCTGGCGGGCGCGTCGCGGAGCCGTTAGGAAAGTGCTCCTTTCATGATAGGTCCCGCCACAGACTGGACGAGATAGGGTATCCGCGTATAGACCACCATTCAACGTGCAGGCAGCGCTATATTTGAACGGGTAGTAGCTGTGCATGGGGCTGGAGTAAGCGCTATGGGGCTGGAGTAAGCGCTAAAGCGCTAACTCCAGCCGACACGCTAACTCCAGCCGACAGCTGTGCATGGGGCCGGAGTAAGCGCTAAAGCGCCAACTCCGGCCGACAGCTTTGCATGGGGCTGGAGTAAGCGCTAAAGCGCTAACTCCAGCCGACAGCTTTGCATGGGGCTGGAGTAAGCGCTAAAGCGCTAACTCCAGCCGACAAGGGAGTCACGCATGAAAAGCGTCGTGCTAGGGGGCGGAATCGCAGGCGTCACGGCCGCCTGGTACCTCGCGAAAGCGGGCCGCAAGGTGACGGTGATCGACCGCCAGCCGGGCGTCGCGCTCGAGACCAGTTTTGCCAACGCTGGCTTGGTCGCGCCGGGGCATTCGTACACATGGGCCTCGCCGCGTGCGCCGAAAATCCTGCTGAAGTCGCTCTTCGTCGAAGGGCAGGCGCTGCGGCTCAAGCTCAACGCGGACCCGCACATGTGGATCTGGTGCCTCCAGTTCCTGCGAAACTGCACAGCGGAACGCTCCCGCGTAAACACGACGCGCAAGGTCGCGCTCTGCCGCTATGCGCAGACGCAGTTGCAACAGTTGACCGCCGCCGAGCATCTGCAATACGACCGTATCAGCCGCGGCCTGTTGTATCTCTATCGCGACGAAGCGTCTTTTGCGCGCGGCACGCAAAATATGTCGATCCTCAAGGACAACGGCCTGCCGCTCAAAACGCTCGATGCGGCACAGGTCGTCGAACGGGAACCCGCGCTTGGGGCGGCGCGTGACAGGATTGCCGGCGCAATCTATTGCCCCACCGACGAAAGCGGCGATGCGCACCTGTTCACCCGCGCCTTGAAGACGGCGTGCGAACGCCTTGGCGTGCGTTTCGAATTCGATACGCCGATCAGCGCAATCGAGGCGTCAGGCGACCAGATAGTCGGCGTGCATACGCCGGCGGGACTCGTGCGAGGTGACGAGTTCGTCCTGGCGCTCGGTTCCTGGTCGCCCATTGTTGCGCGTCGTCTGGGTTATCGGCTACCGGTGTATCCGGTGAAGGGTTACTCGGCCACGTTCCCGGTCGGGCCGGATCACCGTCCGCCGAATCTTGGCGGCGTCGATGAGAACAACCTCGTGGCGTGGGCGCGTTTTGGCCAGCGGCTGCGCTTTACTGCAACCGCGGAATTCGCCGGCTACGACACCCACCATACACCCGCCGATTTCACGACCATGCTGCAGGCCGCCCGCGAGCTGTTCCCCGGCGGCGCCGACTATGACAGTCCGTCCTACTGGGCCGGTCTGCGCCCGATGACGCCGGAAGGTACGCCGTTGATCGGCCGTACGCGTCACAGGAACCTGTATCTGAACACCGGGCACGGACACATGGGGTGGACGATGTCGTGCGGCACCGCAAAACTGCTGGTCGACGTCATGACCGGTCGCCAGCCCGAGATCGACATGACAGGGATGACACTGAAATGAGCACGAGTGCACTGCAGGACGACGCCTACGCAAGACTCGATTTCGTGCTGGACGACGGCATCTGCCGGCGTGCCGCCATTGGCCTCGTGGTGCTCGCCACCGATCATACGATCGAACACGAATGGCGCAAGCTGCTGACGCAGGATGGCGTGGCGTTCTACGAAAGCCGCGTGTACAACTCGGCGGATATCACGCCCGAACGGCTGAGGGAAATGGACTCCCGCATTGCAGCGGCGGTGGCGCTGATTCGCCCTGGCGAGCGGATCGATGTCGTGGCGTTTGGCTGCACGTCGGCAGCGATGGTGATCGGCGAGGAGAACGTGTTCGCACGCATCCGCGAAGCGCGCCCCGGCGTCGCGTGCACCACGCCGATCACCGCCGCGCTCGCTGCGTTGCGCGCGCTCGGCGTGCAGCGAGCCGCACTGTTGACGCCGTATGTGCGTGCAATCAACGACTCTATGCGCGACTACATCGAGGCGCGGGGTGTCGGCGTCACGCGTATGGCGTCGTTCGAGCATGCGAACGACAACGAGGTTGCGCGGATTGACGCAGCGTCCCTGCGAGGCGCCGTCGAGCACCTTGCACAGAACGCCGACGTGGACGCTGTTTTCGTGTCTTGCACGAGCCTGCGCATCGCCGAACTGATTCCGGAGCTTGAGGCGAGGATCGGCAAGCCGGTGATATCGAGCAACTTCGCAATGGCCTGGCACGCATTGCGCCTCGCAGGAGTGGAGGATTGCGAGCCTCATCTGGGGAGGTTATTCACGCTTTGATCGTAGATAACGTGCGTGACCTGGGAAGCAATCAGAATGACCGGTCGTTGTCTTCGTGGTCGTGCAGCGGGTCAGGGCTCTTCTGGGTGGAGCGCAGCGCGCCACCATCGTCGAAATAGAAGTGGAAGAGCCAGACGCTGTGGGGCGCTGTTTGTTGTCGATTGGCGGGATGTCATGTCGGACTGCATACTTCAGATGAAGCACTTAACTTTGACACCAGGTGCAGAAAAAGATTTCGGCCGATTCCAGACGCATTAACGGTTCGTCCGGCGCGTCACCGTCGCAGATGATCCCGCAATGCAACAGGTTGGAGAGCCGGAAAGGAAGCGGCGCATAATACTGAAATTCCTTTGTCGGGATGATGGAGGTAGAGATGACTACGTTTGCTATCGACGGTGTACGCATTAACCCTGCAACTGATCGAGTCACGCACGTGCGCTGGGCTCCGGTCGACCTGAGGACGCATGAGTGGCTGTCCCCGACCGCGATAGTCGAGGTAGCCGAAGTGGTCAGAGCGATCCATGCGGGGGACGTAGGCTGGTCCCTTTTTACCCTCGGCGGTGCGAGATTTCTGGGGCCGAAAATAAAGATCGTTACGCACACCAACGGCCCTGATGGAATCGACACGGAGGACCCCGACGGGAGTGTCGAAAAGTCCATGGACGATCTTCCGCAGGTTTGACGAAGCACCGGTATGGTTGCGCGCATGAGTTTCATGTCGCGGCGCCTGCATACGATTCCTTCAAATTCCGGACGGAGACTGGCATGTGGGACAAGATCGAGCACAACGGATACGAAGTCTGGGTCCTTCCGATCCTTGCATACGGCCCGCGGACACCCACCACCCTGTGGCATTACTCGGCGTACATCTGTCGCCACGGCGCCGATGCCCACGTCACTGGGCAGAGCATTCGTTTCGAGGAACTTGCCGCCACTTTTCGCAGTGAAGAAGAAGCCCGCGAGGCGGGGTATGTCGAAGGCAAGCGGCGCGTCGATATGGTTCCCGAAGGCGGGTGGGGTGCCGGCAACGGCTGATCAATGCTCAAGTTGCTCAATATGGAACTCTGGATTCAGCCCTGCACGCCATGCGCTGACCTTTACGGACAGGCCTCGGCGGTCGAGCCGCACGACACGCTGACCTTGGTCGGAGCCGGTGCGGTGAAGGATGCGAGAGCGGAGCAGCATTACACCTGCACGCGATGCCGGGCGGCGTTTGTCCGCATCCTCGCAGGCGAGCCGCGAACGCAAATATGGATGCTGCTGAACGCGGCTCAACATTGACTCGTTCGTAGATAGCGGCCGGCTGACCGACCACGAACTGATTACGATCTTTGCCGCTAATACCCGTGGTTCACGCGGGATCCCAAAAACAAGGGCGTCCGGCAATCTGCTAGGTTTACACCGTCACAAGCGACAGGACCTGGTAATGGGCGGCACTGAACTGAAAACGGATTCGCTGCAACGGTGGATGATGTACAGCAAGGATTCCTACGGGAGTGGGCGCATCTTTCTCACTACCGGGCAAAAACAGGCGGTTGAGGAAGGCAAGAAGTTCGCGCGACGTGCATACGCCGATGTATGGGCTCAGGACGCCGCACTTGTGCAGCGCGTTCGCTCGTTCCTCGGGACTAACTTCCACTGGCACCAACGGCTGGCAGAGAGCGGCGCTGACCTTGAGGTCATACAGACCTTGCAGTCCATGATTCGCGGTGAGAGTGTCGTTCTCATTGCCGAGCAATCGCGGACAGGGGGCGCGTGGAACGATCCGGCGCCTAAACCCAAACGGCTTCCCAGCTTCCGTGAGGAGCTGATGACGGGGCTGGGCATGTCGTACGAGGCTGCGACGGCCTACATGGACCGCTATAACGACATGGTGGACGAGGTCAATGCGGTTGCGGCCCGCTATGCGAACGGGGCCGCAGCGTCACTGGCCGATGCCGCGGGCGATCTCATGGAAGCCGCTACGCCGCTAGGCGACGCGCAGCCGTTTGAATATGCTAATGATCCCGTTGCTCGATTGCCCGGCGAAGACAGTCAGTTAGCATGGTTGCCTCGCACAGGAGGCCCCGCCAACACGTGGGTGGACAACCCGTCCGGAAGTGGCCAAATGCGACTCTATGATGCGAGCGGAAATGCCGCTGTCGATTTTGACTTCGATCACGATCACGGTTTCGGGTCACCGCATGTCCACAACTGGGACGGAAACGTCCGCGATAAGGGAAACGCTTTTTCTCTGCTCCCCCGGTGACGAGATCCAATCATGAATGAACTCCAGACATTTGACTATTTTCACGACTGGCAAATCGATATCGTCGCCGTAACGGACGACGGCGACAGTTTGACCTTGGGACTCAAGCTGGACAATCGGCGTGCTACCGTGACGTTCGTCGGTACGACACGATGCGTTATCGAGCACTACGGGCTTCTCAACATCGTTTACGACATCAAGATTCTGGAGTTCGGGTCACCGCGCTACGAGCGAGTGCTAAAGGTATTGGAAAGCTCGGATCGCTTTTCTGACAAGCAACCGAACCTGGTCGCGCTCGTCGCGGCGACAGTCGGCGCAGAAATGATCGTTGAGTTCACCTCTCTGCGAATCCAGGCGGCCTGACATACTTCAATACTCCATGAGTATCCATGACAATGACAGAAACACTGGCGCAGTTCGGCCATTTCCACGCCTGGTATCTGGACATTGTTGCGATCGGACCTGATATTTTCGCTTGCGCTCGAAGCGCATCCGCGCCGCGAGGCGTGAGGGTATGGAGGGCGGCGCCGGTTATGCGTCGTCTTTCTTGAAGCGTTCTTGTATGGCTACCAGTTGATCGTCGCCGGTGGCCACGATCCACAGACGGGCGCGTTCGACCATCAGGCGATTGTGATCCTTTAGCGCGCCCATCGACACGGCGGTTTTCCACGCGACGGGTGCGGCGCGGCTGGTTCGTCCTGACGGCGTGCCGACCAGCAATGCATAGGGTCCGAGGGGCAGCGAGACGAATGGCATGGCCGGCTTGACGCGCACGCGCCAGTCGATGAATGGCGCATCGCTGAAGAGAAGGGGCGTGGGCAGGCCATGCAGCACGGTGAAGTCATAGAGCGCGAGTTGGTCGCGCATGGGCCCGTAGACCCGGCGAATATCGCTGACGAGCGCCGCGCGGATTTCGTCGTCGAACATGGCTTCCTGGGTGTAGTGATCGACTGCCTGCCGCGCGTCGTGCTGATAGGCGCTGAAGATCGCCAGGTCGACGCAATCATGAACGGCGCGCTGGACTTCTGCGGCGGAGCCGGCTTCTTCGGGTTTGCCGAGTTGCGCGGCGCGGAGGAAGCGCGCGAGGGCGGCGTCCTGGGTTGATGGGCCGGTAGCCAGCGGGTCGTCCGCGGCGTCTTTGTCTAGCGGGACGTAGAGGTACTTTTCTGCCGCGAAGCGGGATTTTTTGCCGTCATCGAAGCTGATTTCGCCGGTGGCGCAGTTGATGTAGCGAGTGCCGATGTGGCCGTGTTCCCACACGTAGTTTTTCAGGAAGGGGCGCAGGGGGTGGAGTGGGTCCGGTTGATGCATTTTGCCTTTGCACTCCGTGTGGGTTGGGGTTTGCGTATGGTCACATAGAAATTGGCGTCGATTGGTTTTTTTTTGACTGCCCCGCACGGGCAAAACCCCAACTTCAAACAACACCCCGCTTCACCGCAGACACGCCCCCAAGCGCATGGCGAATAGCATCAGCCAGCTCAGCGGCTGCAAACTTCGCCACATACCCATTCGCCCCAGCATTCCTCACATGCGCCTCATTCGCGGCGCCAGTCAAAGACGAATGAATAATCACCGGAATCTCCCGGGTCCGCTCGTCAGCCTTGATCTGACGAGTCAACATGAACCCATCCATCTCCGGCATCTCGAGATCGGTCAACACCAGCGCAATACTGTCCTTCACCCGCGTGCCGGTCGACTGCGCTTCGCGCGCAGCCTGCTGCAATGTATTCCACGCCTCCTCGCCAGTCTTGGTCATCACGTAGTCCGCGCCGATCGCGCTCAACGCCTGCTCAATCAGCTTGCGCGCAAAACTGGAATCATCAGCGGCGAGAATCTTCGCGCCACGGGGAATGCCAAGCGCTTCACCCACGGAGGTCGGGTCGACGCTCGGATGCTGTGACGGAAACACGTCGCGCAATACCTGTTCGACGTCGATCACCTGCGCGAGCCGCGAGTCGCCCGTGTTGCCGTCGATACGCGCGATGCTCGTCACCAGATTGCCACCCGCCGCGCCCTCGGCGGACAGCACCTGATTCCATTCGAGCCGCACGATGTCGTCCACTTCTTCGACCCCAAAAGCCTGCGTCGAACGCGCGAATTCCGTCACCAGCAATATGTTCAAGCCGCGCGTCGGCTCGCAACCCATCAGGCGCGGCAAATCGATCACGGGAATAATCTGTCCGCGAATGTCCACAGCGCCCATCACGTACGGCGAAGAACCCGCAATCGGTGTCACCGGTGGCATCGTCGAGATTTCTCGCACCTTGAAGACGTTGATGCCGTAAAGCTCATGCGCGTCGCTGCCAGGCACGGATCCCAGCCGATACAGCAACAACTCGAATTTGTTGGAACTCGTCAGGTTGCTGCGTTCGTCGTTCGCGCGGTGGTCTACTGCCATCGAAACTCCCCAGGGATTGCGGTGCGAGTGGTGCGCCATGCATACCGTTCGTTCGGCCCTGGCGCGCGCCCTATCTTTTTGTTATCGGCGCGGCGACAGGAAAGTTCAGTGATTTCAGGCGGTTTCCTGATGCTTTCTGGTTACCAGCCGGTCGCTATTCGAGGCAGGAATAGGAACGCGGCTTTACAGCAAAAGCAGGTAGTTTGTATGAAGGTTACCTAACGTTACAGAAGCGACAGCATGGTTTCACATGCCGGGTAATGCGCCTCCTAGAATGCACAGCAATAAGAGCGCGGCGCCATTGGCCAGTCGCAAGCGACATGCAAGGTATCAATGCAATCGCACGCAGTGGCCACGGCGCACACGCATCGCCGTTGTTTCGCTTCCACTCCAAGGAGAACATATGATCCGCTTGCCTCTCGCCGCCATCACCAGTGCCTGCATGGCCAGCCTTATGGCCGTCGCTACGGCGGCCAGTGCACAGACCGCGCCCGCCGCGCCGGACACTGCTCGTATTCATGCCGCCGACCAGGCCTTCATCACCGACGCCACCAAGGCCGTCGCTACGCAACGCGACGCCGCACGCATTGCCACGTCGCGCTCCACCGACCGCGACGTGAAGGCATTCGCCGAGCGCGTGTCCAACGACAACGCGAAAATCTCGGACGCGTTGCGCGCGGCGAGCCCGCGTGGTGTCGACGTGCCGAAGAACGATCCGGACGCAGCGGTGCTCGCAAGCATCAATAACCTGCGTGGCGCCGACTTCGATAAGGTCTATATCGAGCAGGTTGCGCTCGCCGGTGACCAGAAAGCACTGTCGGCTTTCCAGGCGGAAATCGCCTCGGGTCGCGACGAACAATTGAAGGACGCAGCGAAGAAGGCACTGCCGACCATTCAGGAGCATTACGCGATGGCTCAGGATCTTGCCAAGCGTAAGCATCTGGCTGCCCAGTAAGCCGTATACCGGGCCCTCCAGGCAAACGGGGCCCACCAGGCACGGTCTCGCAGAGTCTGAGCATCAAGGTGCGCGTCACGTTACGGCGTGACGCGCGGCGCCTGCATACAGCAGGCCGAATGCGTTCTTTTCGGCGATAATCGGCTTCGTTCTTTCGGGCCTGAACTGCGCGGCTTCCAGCGCGACTCAGGCAGTTCGAAAGCGGTTCCCCGATTCCACATGCATTCAATCAAAGCTCACCTCATGAGCAAGCCTGCCAATCTCCCGCAACAGCTGGACCATATGCTTCGGCAAGCCGTCGCGCTTCAGCGGAACGGCGCATTCGCCGAGGCCGAAGAACTCTATCGTGAGATTCTCGAACTCAAGCCACGCCATTTCGAGGCGTTGCAATTGTTGGGTTCGCTCGCGCTGCAAGCGGATCGTGTGCAAGAGGGCATCGAGTTCATCAAGAAGGCACTTGCCATTAATGCAAAGCAGGCGCCGCTTCATTCGAATCTCGCCTATGCGCTCAATGCCTTGCAACGTTTCGACGAAGCACTCGGCAGTGCCGATCGCGCGCTCGCCTTGCAGCCCAAATTCCCGGATGCGCTGAACAATCGCGGCAATGCGCAGGCCGGTCTGAATCTGCCGCTCGAAGCGCTCGGCAGCTTTGATCGCGCGCTTGCCCTGATGCCGGATTTCGCGCAAGCCTGGAACAATCGCGCCTGCGTGCTGCGCGATCTGGGCCGTCCCGCCGATGCGCTCGCAAGCTGCGATCGCGCGCTCGCCTTGCAGCCGAACTATCCCGACGCATGGAGCAATCGCGGTAATGCGCTCAGCGATCTGAACCAGCCGCGCGAAGCGCGGCAAAGCTATCAGCGCGCGCTCGAACTCGCCCCTGCGTTTGCAGATGCCTGGAGCAACCTCGGCCTCACCCAGATCGATCTCGACGAGCACGCGCAAGCGTTGCAGAGCTACGGGCGCGCGCTGGCCGTGAACCCCACCGCCGCCGAGACGCATTGGAACCGGTCGTTGTGTCTGCTGCAACTGGGGCAGCTGGATGCGGGCTGGAAGGAATACGAATGGCGCTGGGAGCGTAGCCGGATCAAGGCGGGCAGGCGCACCTTTGCGCAACCGCTTTGGCTGGGCGATTTTTCAATCGACGGCAAGACGATTTTGCTGCACGCCGAGCAGGGCCTCGGCGACACACTGCAGTTTTGCCGCTATGCCGGGATGGTGTCGAAGCTCGGCGCAAAAGTCGTGCTCGAAGTACCGCCCGAATTGATGCGGCTAATGTCCACGCTCGACGGCGTGGATCAATTGATCGAAGCGGGGCACGCCCTGCCGCCGTTCGATTGTCACTGCCCATTGCTGAGTCTGCCGCTCGCGTTCAAGACCGACCTCGCGAGTATTCCGTCGAAGACGCCTTATCTGTTCGCCGACCCGCAAGCAACGCATGAGTGGCACACGCGTATTGCTGCACAAGCGGAAGGGCGCTTGAAGGTCGGACTCGTCTGGGCGGGCGGAAATCGGCCGCATGTCGCCGAGCTCCGCAAGAACGACGCGCGCCGTTCGATGACATTCGAGCGGCTCGCACCGATTCTCGATGTGCCGAACGTGCAGTTCTTCAGCCTGCAAAAAGGGCCGGCTGCGCAGCAACTGCCTCGTGGTGATGCGTCCGTGGGCGTCATCGATTACACGGAAGAACTCGAGGATTTCGCCGACACGGCCGCGCTGGTGGCAAACCTCGACCTGGTGATATCGGTGGACACGTCCACCGCGCATCTGGCCGGTGCGCTGGACAAGCCGGTATGGATTCTGAACCGCTTCGACACCTGCTGGCGCTGGATGCTGGAACGCGCCGATACGCCCTGGTACGCGCAAGCGAGGTTGTTCCGGCAGCCGGCATTGGGCGATTGGGACAGCGTGATTCGAAGTGCGCGTGACGCGCTGGCCGCGTCGGGCGCCGCGGGAAAGCCGGTGTAGCACCGAAGATAAAGCCCAGGCTGTGCGGTAGCCGGATAGATCGGCGCTGCACGCTTCACTTCGTTGCCATGACGGCACGCTTTGATCAGCGGCATCTGTCAACACAATCCAAGCCGTCGGCACGGTTGCCGAGACGCGCGTAGACTGAACGTCCGTTTATCGACGGCTAGGCCACGGAGATTCAACAATGGAATATAGACATCTGGGTGCATCTGGTTTCAAGGTGCCGGTACTGAGTTTCGGCACGGGCACATTCGGCGGCAAGGGCGAATTTTTCGAGGCGTGGGGCGCCACCGACGTCGCCGAAGCGCGGCGCCTGATCGACATCTGTTTCGATGCGGGTGTCACGATGTTCGACAGCGCGGACATCTATTCGAGTGGCGCTTCCGAGTCGGTGCTCGGTGAAGCGCTCAAGGGCAAGCGCGACAAAGCGATTATCTCGACCAAGGCGACCTTCCGTGTCGACGACGGTCCGAACAACGTCGGCTCGTCGCGCTTTCATCTGATCCAGGCGGTGGACGCGGCGCTCAAACGGCTGCAAACCGATTACATCGACCTGTTCCAGTTGCACGGTTTCGACGCGAAGACGCCGATTGCCGAAGTCATGTCGACGCTCGACGATCTCGTGCGCGCCGGCAAAATCCGCTACACCGGCGTGTCGAATTTCTCCGGCTGGCACCTGATGAAATCGCAGGACACCGCGGATCGCTACGGCTATCCGCGCTATGTCGCGAATCAAACTTACTATTCGCTGATCGGCCGCGATTACGAGTGGGAACTGATGCCGCTCGGCGCCGATCAAGGCGTGGGTGCGGTGGTGTGGAGTCCGCTCGGCTGGGGGCGCCTCACCGGCAAGATCAAGCGCGGCCAGCCGTTGCCGGAAACGAGCCGTCTGCATAAAACCGCCGACATGGGGCCGCCGGTGCCGGACGAGTACCTGTTCCGCGTGCTCGATGCAATCGACGAGGTTGCTGCCGAAACCGGCAAGACCGTGCCGCAAATCGCGCTGAACTGGCTGCTGCAGCGGCCTACCGTATCCACGGTGTTGATCGGCGCGCGCAACGAAGAGCAGTTGCGGCAGAACCTCGGCGCGGTGGGCTGGAATCTGACGCCCGAACAGGTGGCGAAACTCGACGCTGCCAGCGCTGTACGTCCCGCGTATCCGTACTGGCATCAGGAAGGATTTGCGGAGCGTAATCCGAAAGTGGCTTAAGCCACGCCGCCGTTGGCGCGCAGGATCTGGCCATTGACCCAGCCTGCATCCGGGCCGGCGAGGAAGGACACCACCGAGGCGATGTCGTCCGGCTGGCCGAGGCGTTGCAGCGGCGGCATCTTCGCGAAGGTCTGGATCTGTTCTTCGGTCTTGCCGTCGAGGAACAGCGAGGTCGCGATCGGCCCCGGCGCCACTGCGTTGACGGTGATGTCGCGGCCGCGCAATTCCTTGGCGAACACGTGTGTGAATGCTTCGACGGCAGCCTTGGTGCCGTTGTAGATCGCGTAGCCCGGCATGTTCAGCGCCAGCGTCGTGCTCGAGAAGTTGACGATGCGTCCGCCGTCGTTCATCCGTGCGGCCGCTTCGCGCAGGGTGTTGAAGGTGCCGCGCACGTTAATGCCGAAGGTCTGGTCGTACAGCGCGTCGCTGGTGTCGGCGAGCGGCACCGTCTTCAGCACGCCGGCATTGTTGACCAGCACGTCCACTTTGCCGAGGTGCTGTTCGGTGGTTTCGAACATGCGGCGCACGTCGTCGGCGTTCGAAACGTCGGCCTTCACGGCGATGGCCTTGGCGCCCGCCGCCGTCAGTTCCGCGACCAGCGCATCGGCTTCCGATGAACTCGATGCGTAGTTGACGGCAACCGCGAAGCCGTCCTTGGCGAGGCGTTGCGCAACCGCTGCGCCGATGCCACGGGATGCGCCGGTAACGATGGCGACTTGAGCGTTCCTGATCGTGTTCATGATTCGTTTCCTTCTGTGTGGTGGGTTGGCGAAACGAATCATGGTCGCTTTCTTCGTTGAAATAATCGGCTTAGACTTGCCATAATAATTCCATTTGCTTTAACAATTGGCCGACAGGCCGACAGGCCGACAGGCCGCCGGATCGCCGGATCGCCGGCCTGGCATAAAGGCATCAACCATGGATCGTTTCGAGGAAATGCGGGTGTTCATACGGATCGCGGAGCGGCAAAGCTTCACGCGCGCTTCGGACGATCTGCAGATTCCGCGCGCCACCGTCACCAATCTGATGAAGCGCATGGAGCAGCGGCTCGGCGCGCGGCTTCTCGAGCGCACCACGCGCTCGGTACGCCTCACGCACGACGGGGAGGCGTACTACCGCCGTTGCGTGCGGCTGATCGCCGATATGGAGGAGGCGGAGGGCTCGTTTTCCAACATCGCGCCGAAGGGCTTATTGCGTGTGAATTTGCAGGGCACTTTGGCCCGGCACTTCGTCGTGCCGGCGTTACCGGTGTTTTTCGCGCGGTTTCCCGACATCGAGTTGACGATCGGCGAGGATGACCGGCTGGTCGATCTGGTGCGGGAGGGGATCGATTGCGTGTTGCGGGCAGGCAATCTGCAGGATTCGTCGATGGTGGGGCGGCGCGTGGCTCAGTTGCCGCAAGTGACGGTGGCGAGCCCGGCTTATCTGGAGGCGTATGGCGAGCCGGCTGATCCGGCGGCCTTGTCCACGCATCGCGCGGTCAATTACCTGTCCAGCGCGACCGGCAAGCCGGTGCCACTCGAATTCAGAGTCGACGGCCGCGACACGGCGACCTACCTGCCGTCGGTGGTATCGGTGACCGGCGCCGATCTCTACACAGGCTCGGCGGTGGCCGGCCTCGGCATCGTGCAAGTGCCGCAATACCGCGTGGCGGGTGAACTGGCGTCGGGGCGCCTGAAGATCATCCTCGCGGACTTCCCGCCGCCGCCGATGCCGGTTTCGGTGCTTTATCCGCAGACTCGCCAACTGTCGTCGCGTGTGCGTGTGTTTGCGCAGTGGTTGCGCGATATTTTCGAGGCGGCTGGGGCGCAGACGGGTTCGCGATAAACGTGTGAGTCCAGCGCGGGCGTGCGGCGCATGGCGCGTAATGGGGGGGCGCTCCGTGCTTTTGTGTAAGCCGCGCGGTGTATCGTGGGATCATACGTGCCGTGCTGAGCGATATTGCTTTTTGCACGCTACGGAATAACAGGAGCAGGACGATGATCGATGGACTGGTGGGCGGACGCTTGTACGGCGAGGCGCAGATTCGCACGGGGCAGAATGGCAAGCGCTTTGTGACCTGCAAGGTCCGGGCTACCACCAATGATGGCGATACGATTTTCGTCAACGTGATTGCGTTTGATGATGAGGTGCAGACTGCGCTGCTTGCTTTGAGCGATGCAGATAGTGTTGCGCTGAGTGGGGCGTTGACGCCCAAGGTTTGGACTGACAAGAATGGGTTGATTAAGCCTGCTGTGGATATGGTTGCACATAAAGTGCTTGTGGGATATCGGGGGGAAAGTTAATCGGTTTTCTGTACGCCGCAGGCAGTGCGGGTGTCGACGAATCGCCGGAATTCAAGGCGCTCAAAGCGCAGCGGCGCGTGGCCGCACTGCCGGTCGCCGAGGTCGTACGCGACGCGTGGCGCACGGTGTTGTTGTGTCTGGGTGCGAATGTGATCGGCGTGGCCGGTGCGTGGTTCGTCAATACGTTCATGCTCGCGGTGAGAGTCCGGTATTCGGCCATTTCATTGTCTTACCAGGTGTGCGCTGCATTGGCCGGCGGGTTGACGCCCTTGATCGGAACGTTGCTCGCGCATCGATATCCGGGAGCGTGGTGGCCGCTGGCCGTGTTTTATAGTTGCCTCGCCGGGGTCTCGCTTATTTGTATCAGTACGCTGGAGCGCCGTAAACGAGGCGTGGCGCGAGGTGTTGCCGAAGCGGCCTAGGGCGAGCTGCTTTGCCAGACATAAACCCGCTATTTCGTTGCCAGGATCATCCTGAACCCCCAAAAGCGTCCTAATATCAAGGCAAATGAAAAACGACGGGGGAAGCCATCATGTATCGTCATCGTTCGCTGGGTGTCGTGACAGGCGCGTCGCCGCTCGCCAGCGTCGACGTGTTGAGCAGGATGAGCACGGCCAGGCGCCGCCCAGGCGCGGCCAGGCCATTCGATTTCGTCCTCGAGCCGCAATCGTGGCCAGGACCGGCTTCGCTAAGCGCAGCGAGTGCGCCGTTCAAGATCCACGTGTTCGACACGATTCGCGCCTTCGAGAAACGCGGTGTCGATGCGATCGTCTTGCCGTGCTTCCTCAGTCACACCTTTATCGACGAACTCTCGGCGAACGTGGCTGTGCCGATCGCCAACATGATGGCCGCGCTCCTCGCGCATGTGCGGCAAGCATTTCCGTCGGTCCGCCGCATCGGCGTGCTGACTTCCGACACGATCCGCGCTAACGGACTCTTCGAACGCCATTTCGACAGTGCGCAGTTCGATGTGCTGCATCCGCGTCACGAAGCGGGTGTCGATCGCGTAACGAGCGCCGTGTATGGCGACGGGGGCATCAAAAGTGGCCATCTGACCGGGCGGCCAGTCGAGTTGTTGCGCGCGGCTTGCGTGGACCTCATTGCGCAAGGCGCGGAGATCATCGTGCCCGGGCTCGCCGAAATTCCCCTGGTGGCGCGCGTGCTCGGCACGCTGGAAGTGCCGTTCGTCGATAGCAATCTGGTCTACGGGCGTTACGTCGCGGCGGCGCACTATCCGCAGCCGGAGCGGCGTTTCAAGGTAGGCGTGCTGGGCGGGGTCGGCCCGGCGGCGACGGTCGATTTCATGGCGAAACTGGTGCGCAACACGCCGGCCGCGCGCGATCAGGACCACATCAAGGTGCTGGTCGAGCAGAATCCGCAGATTCCGGATCGCACCGAAGCGCTGCTCGGCAACGGCGACGATCCAACACTCGCGCTCTACGCCGCCTGCAGGACCCTCGAAGAGGGCGGCGCCGATCTCATCGCGATTCCGTGTAATACGGCGCATGCGTTCGTCGAACGGATTCAACCGTCGTTGGCCATTCCGATCGTCAATATGCTGACCTGTACCGCCGATCATCTGCGCGAGGCCTTCCCGAGCCTGCGTGAAGTCGGCGTGCTGGCCACCTCGGGCACGCTGGCGAGCCGGGTCTACGAGAAAGCGCTCGCGGCGTGCGGCTTCGTGCAGATCGCACCGGCCGAAGCCGCCCAGGCCCGCCTCATGAACGCGATTTACGGACCGGTCGGGGCGAAGGCGGGTTACCTGTCAGGCGAGTGTTGCGACGATCTCGCCGCGGCGGTGGATGATCTGGTCGTGCAAGGCGTGCAGGTCATCGTGCTGGGCTGCACCGAGTTGCCGCTGCTGCTGCGCGGCTCGACGCTGGCGCGGCCAGGCGGGCCGGTGGTGCGGCTTGTCGACCCGGCCGAGGTGCTGGCAAAACGCTGCGTGGCTTATGCGCTGGGCGAAAGCGCTGCGGCGCAGGCGGCTTCGGAACCGGCGGAGCCGGTGACGAGCCGGCTTAGCGTGGAAAGCGTTTGCGGTTAGACCCGGTTAGATCGGGCTGGAACAGCCGCGTGCGGCGGCGCCGCGCGGGAAAGCCTTGCAATTCCCACCCTCCGTCACCACTTCCTGACCCGCTGCGCGCTCCTTCCTGAAACGGCACAACGCCCGCTGATCGGCCGATCGGGGCGCGCCAGGCGCCGCCATTCATGGCCCGCAGCGCTGCGAAAGCGCGACCGTGCCGTGTCATGGAAAACTGTACAAATATACAGTATAGTATCCCGCTGTAACCCGGTCCCTGGCGTGTCCTCCCGCTAGCCGGGTGTCCCGAACTTGCGCGGTCGCGAGGCGTCCGTGAGAGGTGGTCCACTCATTCAGACGGTCGGAAAAATTGGCATCTAACGGAATTATCCGCATTCGCGGCGCGCGCCAGCACAACCTGAAGAACGTCGATCTCGACGTGCGAACCGGCGAAATGACGGTCGTCACCGGCCCCTCCGGTTCCGGCAAATCGAGCCTTGTGTTCGACACGTTGTACGCGGAAGGGCAGCGGCGCTACGTCGAAACCTTCAGCGCTTACGCCCGGCAGTTTCTCGACCGCATGGACCGGCCGCAAGTCGACCGGGTCGACGGCGTGCCGCCCGCCATCGCGATCGACCAGACCAACCCGGTGCGCAGTTCGCGTTCCACCGTCGGCACCATGACGGAACTCAACGATCACCTGAAGCTGCTCTACGCGCGCGCGGCCGAACTGTTCGATCGCCAGACCGGGCAGCAGGTGCGCCACGACACGCCGGAAACGATCTACGCCGAGCTGCTCGAGCGAACCGCGGCGCATGATCCGCGGCTGGTCGTCACGTTTCCGGTCGAACTGCCGGAGACGGCGTCCGAGCAGGAAGTGGAGCAATGGCTGTCCGCGAGCGGCTACACGCGTGTGCAGGCGCAGCGCGAAGTCGATTCGCCCACCGGCAAGCGCAAGCTGCTCGACGTAGTGGCCGACCGCTTCCGCCTAAGCTCGGTCGAGAAGCCGCGCGTGGTCGAAGCGATCGAGGCATCGCTCAAGCGCGGCGGCGGCCGCGTCAACATCTATGTGCTGCCTGCCGCGCCAGACGCGCGGGAGGCGCCGCTTGAGACGAATCCTCCCGAGCCGCAAATCTGGCGTTTCTCCACCGGCCTGCACAGCCCGGAGAGCGACCTGCGCTATGCGGATCCGCAGCCGGCGCTGTTCTCGTTCAACTCGGCTTACGGCGCGTGCGAAGTCTGCCGCGGTTTTGGCCGCGTGATCGGCGTCGACCTCGGCCTCGTGATTCCCGACGCGCGCAAGACACTGCGCGACGGCGCGATCAAGCCGATGCAAACGCCAGCCTGGAAGGAGTGCCAGGACGACCTGATGCGCTATGCGGCGAAAGCCGATATTCGCCGCGGCACACCTTGGGGCGAGCTGACGGACGCCGAGCGCGACTGGGTGATCAACGGCTCGCCGGACTGGAACGGCAAGTGGCAAAGCCATTGGTACGGCGTCAAACGCTTCTTCGAATATCTCGAATCGAAAGCGTACAAGATGCACATCCGCGTGTTGCTGTCGAAGTACCGCAGCTATACGCCGTGCGAGACCTGTGGCGGCGCGCGTCTGAAAACGGAATCGCTGCTGTGGCGTCTCGGCAGCAAGCAGAATGCGGACGAGGTGCTGGCGCCCGAAAAGCGCTTCATGCCGCGTGGCGTCGAATGGCGGCGCGCGCAACTCGAAGCCCTGCCGGGTCTGACCGTGCACGACCTGATGCTGATGCCGATCGAGCGCATCCGGCGTTTCTTCGATGAGATCAGCCTGCCGAGCGCACTGCTTGACGACGCACTCAAGCTGTTGCTCGCCGAAGTCCGCACGCGGCTCAAATATCTCTGCGATGTCGGCCTCGGCTATCTGACGCTCGACCGGCAAAGCCGCACGCTGTCGGGCGGCGAGGTGCAGCGGATCAACCTGACCACGGCGCTCGGCACGTCGCTGACCAAAACCCTGTTCGTGCTCGACGAGCCGAGCATCGGCCTGCATCCGCGCGATCTGAACCGGATCGTCGAGGCGATGCATCGGCTGCGCGACGCGGGCAATACGCTGGTGGTGGTCGAACACGATCCCTCCGTGATGCTCGCGGCGGATCGTCTGATCGACATGGGTCCGGGGCCGGGCGAGCGGGGCGGCTCGATCATTTACGACGGCGCGCCTGAGGCGATCCGCTCGTCCGGCACGCTGACGGGCGAGTACCTGGGTGGCCGGCGGCATGTGGCGGACGCGGCGCACTGGTCGCAACGTCCGGTGGATGACAGCACGCCGCGCATCGTGCTCGAAGGCGCGACCGAACATAATCTGCGCGACGTCACGTTCGAGATTCCGCTGCAGCGGCTTGTCTGCGTGACAGGTGTGTCGGGCTCCGGCAAGTCCACCTTGTTGCAGGACGTTTTGTATCCGGCCATGGCGCGGCACTTCGGTCTCGCCACCGAATCGCCAGGCGCATTCAGGAGCCTGACCGGCGCCGATCAGGTCACTGACGTGGTGTTCGTCGACCAGTCACCGATCGGCAAGACCGCGCGTTCGAATCCGGCCAGCTACGTCGGCGCATTCGACGAAATCCGCAAGCTCTTCGCCAAGGCCCCGCTCGCGCAGCAACGCGGTTACGGCCCCGGCATGTTCAGCTTCAACTCCGGCGACGGGCGCTGCCCGACCTGCGGCGGCTCGGGCTTCGAACACATCGAAATGCAGTTCCTGAGCGACGTCTACCTGCGCTGCCCGGATTGCGATGGGCGCCGTTATCGCGCGGAACTGCTCGAAGTGAAAATCGAGCGCGGCGAGCCGGCGCGTGCCTTGAGCATTGCCGACGTGCTGGAATTGACGGTGAGCGAAGCCACTGCCTACTTCGCCAAGGATGCCGAAGTATTGCGCGTGCTGCAGCCGATCGTCGACGTGGGTCTCGAATACGTGAAGCTGGGCCAACCGGTGCCCACGCTATCCGGCGGCGAAGCGCAGCGGCTCAAGCTGGCCGGCTTCCTCGCGGAATCGGCGCAGGCGCGCACCGCGCGCAGCGCGAAGCAGCCGGTCGCAAAACGCCTGTTCATGTTCGACGAGCCGACTACCGGCCTGCATTTCGACGACATCGCGAAGCTGATGCAGGCGTTCGGCAAACTGCTGGCGGGCGGGCATTCGCTGATTGTGATCGAACACAATCTCGACGTGATCCGTGCGGCCGACTGGCTGATCGACCTCGGTCCTGAAGGCGGCGACGGTGGCGGCAGGGTGCTGTGCGCGGGCACGCCGGAAGACGTCAAGCTGTGCCCGGAATCGCATACCGGCGAGGCGCTGCTGCAATACGACCGCGCGATGAACGCAGCGGCCGAACCGGCGTCGCAGGGCATTCCGCTGCAAAAGGCGTTGAGCGCGGCGCGTGCGCGGCGGGCGATCGAAGGCGAGGACGTGGTGCGCATCGTCAATGCGCGCGAACACAACCTGAAAGCGCTAGACGTGGACATCCCGCACGGCAAATTCAACGTGATTACCGGCGTGTCCGGTTCGGGCAAGTCCACGCTCGCCTTCGACATTCTGTTCCACGAAGGGCAGCGCCGTTACCTCGAATCGCTCAACGCATACGCACGGTCCATCGTGCAGCCGGCCGGGCGTCCCGAGGTCGACGCGGTGTATGGCATTCCGCCCACCGTCGCGATCGAACAGCGTTTGTCGCGCGGCGGCCGCAAGAGTACCGTGGCGACCACGTCCGAAGTGTGGCACTTCCTGCGCCTGCTGTATGTGAAGCTCGGTCTGCAACATTGCATCCACGACGGCACGCCGGTCACGTCGCAAAGCGTCGAATCGATTGCGGCGCAATTGCTGCGCGATCACAAAGGGCAGCACGTCGGTTTCCTCGCACCGCTGGTCGTGAACCGCAAGGGCGTCTACACCGATCTCGCCAAGTGGGCGAAAGCGCGCGGCAATACGCATCTGCGCGTGGACGGCGAGTTCGTGCCGGTGGACCCGTGGCCGAAGCTCGATCGTTTCCGCGAGCACACCATCGAGTTGCCGGTGACCGATCTCGTCGTATCGCCGGATAACGAAGCGGAACTGCGCCAGGCGCTCGATCAGACGCTGGAAATCGGCAAGGGCGTCATGCATCTGCTGGCGCCGCTCGACGGTTTGCACGAGGCGATCAGCGGCGGCCGCCCCACGGCGAAACTCGGCACGGTGAAGGTGCTGTCCACCAAGCGCGCCTGTCCTGTATGCGGTACGAGCTATCCTGAACTCGACCCGCGCATGTTCTCGTACAACAGCAAGCATGGCTGGTGTACGACGTGCGTCGGCACGGGTCTCGCACTGACGCGCGAACAACGCGCGGCGTACGACGACACGGTGATCGTCGACGACAACCGCGGCCGCGAGCAGAGCTTGCCTTCGGAGGAGCAGGAGCCGGAAGGTCTCGTCGACGAACCGTGTTCGGATTGCGCCGGTACGCGTCTGAACCCAACGGCACGCGCGGTCACGTTCGGCGAGCAGGCCATCGTCGACGTCGCGCAATGGACCGTGTCACACACGCGCGCGTGGATCGACACGTTGGAGATGACTGGCCGGGACGCGGAAATCGCGCGCGACGTGGTCAGCGAAATCGGCAGCCGCCTGCAATTTCTGGAGGAAGTCGGACTCGGTTATCTGAGTCTCGATCGCGCGGCGCCGAGCCTGTCCGGCGGCGAAGCGCAGCGCATCCGGCTCGCCGCGCAACTCGGCAGCAATCTGCAAGGCGTGTGCTACGTGCTCGACGAGCCGACCATCGGCCTGCATCCGCGCGACAACCAGATTCTGCTTAACGCTTTGCGCAAGCTGGGGGACAAGGGCAATACGCTGGTGGTGGTCGAGCATGACGAAGACACGATTCGGCGTGCCGATCACATCATCGACATCGGGCCGGGCGCGGGCAAGCGTGGCGGCACGCTGATCGCGCAGGGCAGTGTGGCCGATCTGTCGGCGCAGCCCGATTCGCTGACCGGGCAGTTTCTCGCCCATCCGATCGTGCATCCATTGCAGCCGCGCCGCGAAGTAGTCGTCGCGCCGGCCAAGCGCGCAGCCGCGGTACCGGAGAACTGGCTGACGGTGCATGGCGGCAAGCTGCACAACCTGCAGAACGTCACCGTCGGCATTCCGCTTTCACGGCTGGTGGCGGTGACGGGCGTGAGCGGGTCGGGCAAGTCGACGCTCGCCCGCGACGTGCTGATGGCCAATTTGCTCGATGCGGTGGGGCGCTCGGTGCTGTCGTCGCCGGCCACGCGGCGGGCGCGTGCGGTGGCCGAGACCCAGCCGGCGGCGAACCGGCGCTCGAGCGTGTTGGCGCGCACGGCGCCGCGTGCCCCGTTGAACGTCACGCATACATGGCAAGGGTGCGATTCGATCACCGGCTGGGAAACCATCGACCGTGTGCTCGAAGTCGATCAGACACCGATCGGCAAAACACCGCGGTCCTGTCCGGCAACCTACATCGGCGTGTGGGATGCGATCCGCAAGTTGTTCGCCGGCACGCTCGAAGCACGCGCGCGTGGCTACACGCCATCGCGGTTCTCGTTCAACACCGGCGAAGGACGTTGCCCCGCTTGCGAAGGGCAGGGTGTGCGCACCATCGGCATGAGCTTCCTGCCCGACGTAAAGGTGCCGTGCGACGTTTGCCATGGGCAGCGCTTCAACCCGGAGACGCTCGCGGTCACGTGGCGCGGCAAGAATATCGGCGACGTGCTGACCATGGAAATCGATGAAGCCGTCGAGTTCTTCGCGCCGATCTCGAACATCGCGCATCCCTTGCAATTGATGAAAGATGTCGGGCTCGGTTATCTGACGCTTGGGCAACCGTCGCCTACGTTGTCGGGCGGCGAAGCGCAGCGTATCAAGCTCGTCACCGAACTGAGCAAGGTACGTGACGACATCACGCGGCGCGGTCAGAAGCCGCCTCACACGCTGTATGTGCTGGACGAACCGACCGTCGGCTTGCATATGGCGGACGTCGCCAAGCTGATTCGCGTGCTGCATCGTCTCGCGGACGGCGGTCACAGCGTCGTGGTCATCGAGCACGATCTCGACGTGATTGCCGAGGCGGACTGGATCATCGATCTGGGTCCGGAAGGTGGCGTGGGGGGCGGCACGATTGTCGCCGCTACGGATCCAGAAGGACTCTGCCGCGTCGCAGCCAGCCACACCGGCGCGGCGTTGCGTTCTGTGCTCGCACGAACGCAGAGCGACCCGGCGGTAATCGCGGGTGAAGGAACCAACGGTTAATGCAGTGGAGCGACGCAACGGACTTTGCGCCGCTCCGTACGTGCGGGGCGTTCAGTCTGGCGAGCCGCACGCGCTCGGGTTACTCGCACCCCACTGCCACTTGAATGCGATGAACATGTGTCGAGGTGCCCGGCATGCAAAGCGGAGCATTACCGGTTTCGTCGGTGATATGTAATTAATTGGAATGTGTTTGTAATTGCATGGATGGCGTAATTGAAATGCGTATTTAGAGTGTCGTAAATACCGCTAAAAAGATTTGGAAGCATTTTTTTTCTTCTGCTATCTTCCCGCCCTTGGCCGGAGCCTCTCGTCGACGCCTGAAAATTACGTCGGACAACCTGCTCGGGGTCCGTCCAGGTTGCCATGCAATCCTCGCGAAAGGCCCGCCCGTTGGGCTTTCTCGCCACGTACCACCAGTGATCCGACGGCCGTTCATGGCGTGCGACCGCAGGCCGTAATAGCAGGCCGCAACAGCGGCTGCGTCCCAATTTTCGAGTTGCGAAAGGCGCGCTCGCATCTGTTCGACTCACGCTTATTCTTTTAAAGCGACGCGAATGCGGCACTGATTAGAGTGTCCTCTCTAAATTTAGTATGCTGCCATCAAAAAAAGTTTGACCATGCATTTTTTGTCCTGCTATTGTTGCCCCCCATGAAACGCATGGTGACAATCGCGCAAAAAGTTCAGGAGCCGCAGCGCGCTTCGATCAAATTGTCTCCAGCTGTTCATGCCAGACGGAAATGAGCGGATCGAATTCAATCTATTAGTAGTTCTACTTAGGTGGCTGTTCGATTAGTGTGAAGTGCCGCCCTGGCATCTCACAGCCGTACCCGTGCCATTGCACCTGGGTTGGGCCTTATGGCTCGAATTTTGGACTGCAAATCAACGGGCTGGGCGATGAGGATGAGTGTCTGAAGTGAACGTTGGTTGCCGTATGTAAGCGCGCTGCAGTGATAGAAATGAACGGTTCATGCCGGAGGAGTAAAGGTGGGTACGAAAGTCGAAGGGCAATTTCCGGCAGCAACGGCCCGTATGGAGAGGCCAGGACGCCCGCGTGAGTTTGGGCGCAAGCAGCAAAATCCAGTACGCCGCTTCGGCGGTATCGCGGTTGTTCTGCTCCTGCACATCGTGCTGATCTATGCACTCGTCAATGGCCTTGCCACCAAGGTTGTGCAGGTCATTCAGCATCCTATCGAAACGAAAATCATCGAGCCGGTAAAGCCACCTCCGCCGCCGCCGTTGCCCACCGTGCAATTGCCGCCGCCGAAGTTCGCACCGCCGCCGCCGCCGTTCGTCCCACCGCCGGAAGTGCAGGTGCAAACGCCGCCCCAGCCGACCATCACGCACCAGTCCGCACCGGTCGTATCGGCACCCGCCGTGGCGGCCGCACCGCCGGCGCCTCCCGCGCCGAGCAAGCCCGTCAGTGCTGAAGTAGGGGTTGTGTGCCCGAATTCGGATCAGGTCCGTTCGTCGATTCGCTACCCGAAGGAAGCGCAGGAGAACAACGTGACGGGCGATGTGCTGATCGAATTCGTAGTCGATCCGCAGGGCCATATTACGAATGAACGTGTTGCGAAGTCGGCAGACGATTCCTCACTCGATCGCGCAGCCTTCAACGCGGTCAAGCAGTTCACGTGCGTTTCCCAAGGCCAGGCTGTCCGTGTGCAAGTTCCGTTCTCGTTTAACCTGAACTGAAACCCACAGGCTGTTCGGTACCGGTAGCGATTTATCAGTCTTGGTTTAGAAGTTGTACTAATGAACTTGGAGCAGGCATGAAGAAGCGTACTCTCGCCGCAATGGCGGCAACCCTGTTGTTCGCCGTAACCACGGTGGATACCTTTGTGGCACCCCAAATGGCCCACGCGCAAGCTAGCGACGCCACCGCGTCGGCTGCTGCGCCCGCCACCGCCACACCGCAAACGGCCGGCTCGGCCGCCGACGAAGCCGTGCCGCCCCCGCAGCCGGCCACGTCCGAAGCCGTCAACAACCCGTATGGGCTGGGCGCGCTCTGGAAGAACGGCGACTTCGTCGCACGTTTCGTGCTGATTCTGCTGGTGCTCATGTCGATGGGCAGCTGGTACATCATGATCACCAAGTTCTTCGAACAGCTCCGTGCGAACCGTCGTGCGAAGAGCGCCGATGAACACCTGTGGACGGCGCCGTCGCTGGTCGAAGGCACGAAGCGGCTCGACGAAGCCTCGCCGTTCCGCTTCATCGCCGAAACAGCCATCGAGGCAGGCGAACATCATGACGAAGCACTGCTCGAAGCCGTCGACCGCAACACGTGGATCGACGCGTCGGTCGAGCGTGCCATCACCAACGTGTCGAATCGTTTGCAGGACGGTCTGGCTTTCCTCGGCACGGTCGGTTCGACAGCGCCGTTCGTCGGTCTGTTCGGTACGGTGTGGGGGATTTATCACGCGCTGACGGCCATCGGTATCGCCGGCCAGGCTTCGATCGACAAGGTCGCGGGCCCGGTGGGCGAGGCGCTGATCATGACCGCGATCGGTCTTGCCGTGGCGGTGCCGGCGGTGCTCGGCTACAACTTCCTGGTTCGTCGCAACAAGTCGGTGATGGAGCGTGTGCGTGCGTTCGGTGCGCAACTGCACACCGTCTTGCTCGCCGGCAGCCGGCGCTCGGCGCGCGCTTCGGCTCGCCACGCATCGCTGGTCCAATAAGCGGAGTCCGTCATGGCTATGAGCGTTGGGCAGGATGACAACGACGAGGTCATCTCCAGTATCAACACCACGCCGCTCGTCGATGTGATGCTGGTCCTGCTGATCATCTTTCTGATCACGATTCCGGTCGTGACACATACGGTGCCGGTGCAACTGCCGAAGGAGACGATCCAGCCGCTGCAGACCACACCCAAAAGTATCGTCATTGCGGTCAACCGCGACGGCGATTTCTTCTGGAACGAGAAGCAGGTGGATGCGCCTACGCTGCTGGCACGACTGAAAACCGTGTCGGTCATGACGCCGCAACCGGAAGTGCATGTGCGCGGCGATCAGAGCACGCGTTATGAATTCATCGGCCGTGTCATTACCGAGTGCGAACGCGCCGGTATCGCCAAGGTTTCGTTTATTACTGAGCCGCCCGCGCGCGGCGGCTAGCTTTGCATGGGATCGGACTAAGCGCTAAAGCGCCAACTCCGATCGACAGCTTTGCATGGGATCGGAGTAAGTGCTTTGCATGGGGCCAGAGTAAGCGCTAAAGCGCCAACTCTGGCCGACAGCTAAAGCGCCAACTCCGATCGACAGCTTTGCATGGGATCGGACTAAGCGCTAAAGCGCCAACTCCGATCGACAGGAGGTGATCATGGGAATGAACGTATCTTCGGGCGGTGGCAGTGCCGAACCGGATGTGATGGTCGATATCAACACCACGCCGCTAATCGACGTGATGCTGGTGTTGCTGATCATGTTGATCATCACGATTCCGATCCAGACGCATGCCATCAAGATGAACTTGCCGGTCGGCAATCCGCCGCCGCCGATCACGCAGCCAGAAGTGGTGCAGATCGATATCGATTTCGACGGCACCACCACCTGGAACGGCCAGCCGGTGCCGGACCGCGCGGCGCTCGAGTCCAGGCTTGCACAAGTGGCGGCCGAACCGGTTCAGGCGGAAATCCATCTGCGGCCTAACAAGCTGGTGCCGTACAAGGATGTCGCGGAGGTAATGGCGTCCGCGCAACGACTGGGCGCGACGAAGATCGGCCTGATCGGCAACGAGCAGTACATGCAATAGGGAAGTGCAATGCTAACGATCCATCAACGGTTCAAGCGCGCCGTCATTGCGGCCGCTATCGGAGGGCTGTCCGCGCTCGTCGTGCTGCCGGCCACGTCTCAAGCTGCGGACACGTTGCGGCCGGATGTGGCGAAGCCGCTGAACGCCGCGCAGGATCTGTATCGCGCGCACAAGTACAAAGACGCGCTGACGAAGATCGATCAGGCCGACGCCGTGCCGGGCAAAACGCCCTATGAAAGCTACATGGTTCAGGAGATGCGCGGCGCCGCGGCAGCGGCGGCCGGCGAATCCGGGGTGGCCGCTCAGGCCTACGAAACCTTGCTGAGTTCGGGCCGCCTCGCCGGTGCCGACGAGCAACGCACTAGCGCGGCGCTCGCAGGCATCTACTTCCAGCAGAAAAACTACGCGCAGGCCGCAAAGGTCGCGCAACGCTATCTGAAGGCAGGGGGCAGCGATCCCGACATGCGCACGCTGCTTGTGCAGTCTTACTACCTGTCGAACGATTGCGGCAATGTCGTGAGCCTGCTCAAGCCGGGCGTCGATGCGCAAGTCCGTGCCGGTCATGCACCCGACGAGTCGCAACTGCAATTGCTCGGCACGTGCGCGCAACGCGTGAAAGATGACGCGACCTACCGCAGCACGCTCGAAAAGCTGGTTGCCTATCATCCGAAGCAGTCGTATTGGGATGATCTGTTCAACGCGATTCGCAGCAAGCCTGGCTATTCGTCGGCACTCGATATCGACACCTACCGTCTGCGCCGTGCGACCGGCTCGCTCAGCACCGCTGACGACTACATGGAGATGACGCAGCTCGCCATCGTGGCCGGCAGCACGGCCGAAGGCAAACAGGTCATCGATCAAGGCTTTGCGTCAGGCGTTCTGGGTCACGATGCGCAAGCCGATCGCGAGAAGCGGCTGCAGGCGCTCGCCGCGAAACGGGCGCAAGCGCCAGCCGATCCCGCGAACCCCGTCGCGCCGGTCGACATCGGCTTCAACGAGGTCTTCGCGGGGCAGGCCAAGCAGGGTCTGACGGCCATGGACGCCGCGATTGCGAAGGGCGGAATCGATCACCCGGACCAGGCGCAACTGCATCTCGGTGAGGCGTACTACATGGCGGGCGACAAAGCGCGTGCCGTGCAAACCTTCCGCGCGGTGAAGGGTGCCGATGGTTCGGCCGACCTCGCCCGTTTGTGGGTGCTGGTGGCGTCGAAGTAACGCATCCGGTTTCCGATATGTCCCATCTTGCGAAGCGCCTCTATCGCGCGTGCCATAGGGAGGGTGTTGCACTCAATGAAACATAGTTCAGTTTCATCAAACTAATTTTGACTACGGGATTCTGTCTTGCTATGGTTTTGCCACTCGATAACAAGGCACAGGTCGCAGTTTCTATAGGAAGCAAAATTCGCGCGCTTCGTCAACGACTCAAGCGCACGTTGGATGAAGTGGCAACAACTGCGGGAATTTCCAAGCCCTTTTTGTCGCAAGTGGAACGAGGTCATGCAACGCCGTCGATTACATCGCTAGTTGGCATTGCTCGAGCTCTAGGTGTGACGGTGCAGTACTTCGTCGACACGCCAACTGAAGACAAGTCGGTCCGCAGGGCGAGTGAGCTGAAGTACTTCGGGTTCGACGGAACCGCGAATCTTTTTGGCCGACTGACGAACCTGTCGGTCGGCAGCAAGCTGGAAGGGATTCTCGTCAAGATGCCGGTGGGGCAGAACCCGTCTGAAGTTACGACGCATGCGGGGGAAGAGTTCTTGTACGTGATGAGCGGCCAGATATCGCTCACGTTAGAAGGTACAACGTTCGTATTGCAGGCCGGTGACACCGCGCATTACGAGTCCACTGTGCCTCACGCCTGGTGCAATACCGCCCGCGAAGAAGCCGTGGTCGTGTGGGTGGGCACGCCAAGACTGTTTTAGGTGCCTTTGCTCCGTGCTTTCGTTGAAAGCGGTCGATTCGCATCTATAAGCATTACTTAGTGTTTGATTCGGAGTTGATCTGATGGGGAGTGCATTGCCCCAGTACTCAGAGCCCGAAGCAGCAGTGGTGAAATCAATTAGAAAGCGCTGCGCATTTCGTTTGTAATAAATAAGTAGTCCGATATTGAGGTATCTGAAGCGTCCCGTCTTTTTGTCGGTACTTGCAAATTCGGCCTGTTGCTGGCCAGTTTGCGAGGCAACAAAAGTACGGGGCGGTTTTAACGGAGCGCGGCGCAAGATCGCCGTATATCGAGTGGAGAGGTTCACAAGGCCTCTCTTCACACACAGCTGTGGCCTTATTGACGAGCGGGAAGGGGAAAAATGAAACAAAGGGCATTGGCGCTTGCCATCAAAAGAATAATCTGGGCTGAACTGGCGTTGTCGGCCGCAATCGCCGTGCCGGCGTTTGCGCAAAGCCAGCCGGCCGCCACCGGAGCCGCGGCAGGCGCGACGACCACGGAAAGCGTGCCGGCAGCGGCAGCTCCAGCATCGGGCACCGCGGCCACACCGTCCGTGCCGGCATCGGGCACCGCTGCAACACCGTCCGCGGACAACAACACCGCGACGTCGTCCGGCAAAGGCGTTCAGCAACTGAAGAAGTTCGAAGTGACGGGTTCGCTGATTCGCAGCTCCGACAAGGTCGGCTTCAACCAGGTTCAGACGGTTACGCAGAAAGACATTGTGAACAGCGGCGCCACGACCGTCGCCGATTTTCTGCGCGACACGTCATCCAACTCGGCTAATAGCTGGGGCGAAGGTCAATCCGGCAACTTCGCCGCAGGCGCGGCGGGTATCGCCCTGCGCGGCCTGAGCGAAAAATACACGCTGGTGCTGGTGGATGGTCAGCGCGTTGCGCCGTTCGCGTTCTTCTCGAACAGCGTCGATTCGTTCTTCGACCTGAACACACTGCCGCTGAACGCCATCGACCGCATCGAAATCGTGAAGACCGGTGCCGTGTCGCAATACGGTTCGGACGCTATCGCGGGCGTGGTCAACATCATCACGAAGCACGACTTCCAGGGGCTGCAACTCGACGGCAGCTACGGCAGCGCCATCAGTCAGGGCGGCGGCGCCGGCACGACCAAATTCGGCGTGCTCGGCGGCTTTGGCGACCTCAACTCTGATCGTTTCAATGTGACGGCTGCCGCGAGCTATTACAAGTCGAACGGCTTCACGCTCGCAGACCGCGACTCGACACGCAATCAGGATTTCACGAATCAGCCGGGCGGCCTCTCGTTGCTCGCGCCGTCGTACTGGAACTTGCCCGGCAGCGCCGGCGTACAGGCGTTGAGCAATTGTCCCTTCGGCGGTTCGGTGAATCCTGCCGCCACCAACTCGCTGACGAAGGGATTGGCCGGCACGGTCTGCGGCTTCAACACCGCGGAAGGCACGTCCATTGCGCCGCTGACAGAGCGTGAGAACGCGAAGATTCATGCCGACTTCAAGATCAACGACACGACGACCGCATTCGGCGACTTCCTGATCAGCAGCAACTCGACCACCACCAACGACGGTTTGTGGAACAACGTAATCGGCAATCCGCAGAACCCCGCGCTCGTGTGGAACCCGCAGACGAAGCTGCTTACTCCGTTCAATACGGTTGTGCCGGTGAGCAACCCGTACAACACGTTGGGCGCTGCCACGCCGCTCACGTATTCATTCCCGAACACGGTAGCGGAAAAGACGTATGCCACGTACTGGCGCGCGTCCACGGGCGTCAAGGGCTCGTTCAACTTGCCGAACGGTGAATGGGATTGGGCGACGTCGGTGAGCCACTCGCAAAGCACGGTCTCGAACACCTACACGAACCAGCTCAACTCCAGTGTACTGAATGACATTTACCAGAACGGCACGCTGAATTTCGCGAATCCGTCGGCTACGCCGAACGCGTTCAACGGGCTGTACATGGACGCGAACAACCTGGGTATCTCGAAGCTGGATACGGTTGACGCGACGCTGTCGACGCCGGAGCTCTTCCATCTGCCGGCGGGCGACGTGGGTCTCGGGTTCGGTGCGCAGTTCACGCACCAGAGCGAAATGCTCACGCCGGGTACGGCATACGAACAAGGCCTGGTCGTCACCCCGAATCTCCAGACGGTGGACGGCCAGCGCAATGTGGCGGCTGTGTACTACCAGGTGGACATTCCGATTGTGCGCAACCTGACGTTCAGCCAGTCGGGCCGCTACGACCATTACAGCGATGTGGGCGGCGCGTTCTCGCCGCGCTTCGCGCTGCGCTATCAGCCGGTTCAGGCGCTCACGATGTACACCTCGTACGACCGAGGCTTCCGTGCGCCGACGTTCGTTGAGGACAGCAAGTCGCAAACGCTGGGGATCCAGGTGGACCCGAACACCGGCCAGAACTACACGTCGATTACCGAGGGTAATCCGAACCTGGCGCCGGAGCGCACGCGTAACCTCAATATCGGCTTCCAGCTGTCACCGACCCGTACAACCGATGTCGGCTTCGACTGGTACAAGATTCGTGTCGATAACGTGATCGGCCAGGGCGCGCCTTCGCAGATCGCCACCGACCCGACCACGGGCGACCTGCTGTACAAGGTCATCCCGTACCAGAACCTCGGCTACCTCGACACGAACGGCTTCGAGGGCACGTTCCGCCAGGCACTGCCGACGAAGGCCGTCGGTACGTTCACCTTGTCAGGCGACTGGGCTTACGTGAACAGTTACAAGATCGGCTTCCCGGGCGCCTCACCGGTGAACGGTGCGGGTAACAACTTCACCATCACGCAGCCGTTCGGCGGCAGCTTCCCGCGCTGGAGAGGCAACACCACCCTGGACTGGACGTACCATAAGTTCGACGCGGCGTTGACGTGGCAGTTCACGGGGCCGTACGCGCAGAATCTGGCGGCCGCACCGAACAAAGTGGGATCGTACAGCCAGTTCAACCTGATGATGACGTACACGGGCTTCAAGCACTGGACGATCTACGGCGGCATCGACAACATCTTCAACCGTACGCCGCCGTTCGATCCGATCTTTGCGAACGGCACGTTGAATCAGTCGGGCTACGACACGTCGCTGTACACGTACATTGGCCGCTTCGCGCAGGTCGGCGCCACGTACAAGTTCTGATGTCTGGCCCTTTCGTTGGGTAGTTGGACGCTCTGGCTCTTTTTATATAGAGCCGGAGCGTTTGATTTTGGTGTTGCATAGTATGTTTGAGTGACGTCAGCGCCTACCGCGAGCGTCATCCCGTCGATCCGACGAACCGCGCGCCGGGCGCAAGCTGGTGCGTGTCCTCACGCAAAGCTGATGATGAGACATGTGAAGTTCCGGTTCTCGCGCGTCCTGCCGGCCGTGGCGATAGCGCTGTGCGCCTTTGGCGCTGTCTCGATGCCGGTACAGGCGAAGCCGTCGATTTCACAGTACGACCAGCCGAAATATCCCGCCGATTTCACGCATTTCGATTACGCGAATCCCGACGCACCGGCCAACGGTTCGCTCAGTTTCGAAAACTACAGCGAACTGCAAACTTACGATTCGCTGAATCCGTTTCTGGTGCGTGGCGCGCCCGCGCCCGACATCCTCAATCTGATGTTCGATACGCTGATGCAGCGTAGCTGGGACGAGCTGGCCTCCGAATATCCGCTGATCGCCGACGACGTCGAAGTCGCGCCGGATCTGACGTCGGCGACGTTCCATATCAATCCTGCCGCACGCTTTTCGAACGGCGACCCGATTACCGCCGCCGACGTCAAGTACTCGTACGACACGTTGACGAGTCCGCAGGCCTCGCCGCTTTTCAATGCGCAGTTCTCCATCATCAAAAGCGCGACGGTGATCGACAAGCGCACGATCCGCTTCGATTTCAAGCATCCCGAACGCGATGCGCCGTTGATTGCCGGCGATCTGCCGATCTTTTCGCCGAAATGGGGGATGCAGCCCAACGGCAAGCGTCTGCCATTCGACCAGATTTCTTCCATGCCACCAATCAGCAGCGGCGCCTATCTGATCGAGGGACGCAAAAACGACAAGCAGATCACGTATCGCCGCAACCCTGATTACTGGGCGGCGAATCTGCCGTCGCGACGCGGCATGTTCCGCTTCGAGCGCATCGCTTTCAATCTGTATCGCGACCATTACACGCAACTCGAAGCCTTCAAGGCGGGCGATGCGGACGTTATCGTCGAATACGGCGCGACGCAGTGGGCGCGCAAATACGTCGGCAAGAACTTCGACAACGGACTGCTGAAGAAGGGTGAGTTCGCCGACGGTCCCGCGCAGATGCAGGGCATACTGATGAATATGCGCAGGCCGATGTTCCAGGACCCACGCGTGCGCCATGCCCTGACGATGGCGTTCGACTACGACTGGATGAACCGGATGATGTTCTATGGTCAATACCGGCGCACCAGTAGCTACTTCGAGGCAAGTCCGTTCGGCGCAACCGGCATGCCCGGTGAGAAGGAACTGGCGCTGCTCGAACCGTTGCGTGACAGCGTGCCGCCAGAAGTGTTCGGTCCAATGCTCAAACAACCCGACACGATTCCACCGAATTCCCTGCGCGGTAATTTGCGCGTCGCGCGCGATCTGCTGGCGCAGGCCGGCTGGCACTATCGCGACGGTGCATTGCGCGACGCCAACGGTACGCCGATGACGATCGAGATCATGGACGACCAGCCCGGCATGGACCGTCTGATCCTGCCGTATATGCAGGCGCTTGGCATGCTCGGCATTCAGGCCCATATGCGCGAAATCGACAGCGCGTTGTACGAGAAGCGGCTGGATAATTTCGAGTACGACATGACCACCTTCATCTATCCGCCGGTCACGATTCCGGGCGCTGAACTGACGCGCCGCTTCGGTAGTGCGGCCGCGTCCGAGGTCGGTTCCGAGAACTATCCTGGCATCCGTTCGAAGGCGGTCGACTCGCTGATTCACTCCGCGCTGTCCGCCACTAATCTCGACGATCTGGAAGCGGCGACCCGTGCGCTGGATCGCGTGCTGATCTATTCATATTACCTGGTGCCGGAGTACTACGCACCGGGCGCTCGCATCGGCTACAAGACCGCCCTCGGTTTTCCGAAAGTCGTGCCGAATTCCTACCTGTACGAAGACTGGGTCATCGACTACTGGTACGCGAAAGCGCCGGGCGGACAAGCAACTCGAACCACCCAGGCGGCGCAGTCCGCCGGCTCAACCACGGCGCTTGCCCACTGAGGAACAGCATGCTTGCCTACATTCTCAGACGATTGCTATTGATGGTGCCGACGCTGCTCGGCGTGGTCACGCTGACCTTTGTCGTCACGCAGTTTGTGCCGGGTGGGCCGGTCGAACAGGTGATGACGCAACTCCGCCACGGCGCTGGCCGTGGCGGAGAGGCGGGGGCGGGTGGCGGCGGTTATCACGGCAGCCAGGGTGTCGATCCGCAACAGATCGAGCAGATCAAGAAGCAGTTCGGCTTCGACAAGCCGCCGCTCGAGCGCTACATGCTGATGCTCAAGCGCTACGCGACCTTCGATCTCGGCCAGTCCTACTATCAGCATGACAGCGTGTGGGACGTCATCAAATCGAAGCTGCCGGTGTCGATCACGCTCGGCTTATGGACGGTGCTGCTCACGTATCTGATATCGGTGCCGTTGGGCATTGCGAAAGCGGTGCGCAACGGCTCGCGTTTCGATACCGTAACCAGCGTACTGGTGCTCGCCGGCTATGCGATTCCCGGTTTCGTGCTGGGCGTGCTGTTGCTGATGCTGTTCGGCGGCGGCACCTTCTGGCAGGTGTTTCCAATGCGCGGCCTCACCTCGGACAACTTCAACGACCTCAGTACCTTCGGCAAGCTGCTCGATTACCTGTGGCACATCGTGCTGCCGGTCACCGCTTCGGTGGTGGGCAACTTCGCGATCGTCACGATCCTGACCAAGAACACCTTCCTCGAGGAGATTGGACGTCAATACGTATTGACCGCACGCGCCAAGGGCGCGCCCGAGCGCGACGTACTGTGGAAACACGTGCTGCGCAATGCGGCGATTCCTTTGCTGACCGGTTTGCCTGCGGCCTTCGTCGGCGCCTTCCTGAACGGCAATCTGCTGATCGAAACCCTGTTCTCGCTCGACGGCATGGGCCAGCTTTCGTATGACTCGGTGATTCGCCGTGACTATCCGGTCGTGCTCGGTTCGCTGTTTCTGTTCACGCTGATCGCCCTCGTAACCAAACTCATTGCTGACGTCTGCTATGTCCTCGTCGACCCCCGCATCCAATTCAACCGCCTGGACCGCTGATCAGTCCGGCGCGGCGCACGTGGCGTCGCCGTCTCCCTGGCGGCGCACATGGCTGCGCTTCAAGCAGCAGCGGCTCGGTTACTGGAGTCTCGTGATCTTCGTGTCGCTGTTCGTTATCAGCCTGTTCGGCGAGGTGCTGTCCAACGATCGTCCGCTGATCGTCCGCTATGACGGGCACTATTACTTCCCGATCGTGAAGGACTATTCGGAGGAGATTTTTGGCGGCGATTTTCCGGCCCGTGCGAATTACCTCGATCCGTATATCCGGTCGCGGCTCGAATCGAACGGCAACTTTGCGATCTATCCGCCGAATCATTTCCACTACGACACGATCGACTACTTCGCCGCCCATCCTTACCCGGCGCCGCCAACCCGGAGCAACTGGCTCGGCACGGACCAGTTCGGCCGCGACGTGCTCGCGCGGCTGCTGTACGGTTTCCGGCTCTCAGTGCTGATGGCGCTCGCGCTCACGGTATCCGGCGTCCTGATCGGCGTATTGACCGGCGCGGTGCAGGGCTTCTACGGGGGCCGCACCGATCTGATCGGCCAGCGTCTGATCGAGATCTGGAGCTCGATGCCTGACCTGTACCTGCTGATCATCTTTGCGTCGATCTTCGAGCCCACGCTATGGTTGCTCTTTATCCTTCTATCGATGTTCGGCTGGCTCGTGCTCTCCGACTACGTGCGCGCCGAATTCCTGCGTAACCGCTCGCTGGATTACGTGAGGGCGGCACGCACCATGGGCCTCTCGAACTGGCAGATCATGTGGCGCCATGTGCTGCCGAATAGCCTGACACCGGTGATCACGTTTCTGCCGTTCCGCATGAGCGCGGCGATTCTGTCGCTGACCAGTCTCGACTTCCTTGGGCTGGGCGTACCGCCGCCCACGCCGAGCCTCGGCGAATTGCTTCAGGAAGGCAAGAACAACCTCGATGCCTGGTGGATTTCGATTTCGGCTTTCGCCGCGTTGGTGATTACGTTGCTGCTGCTGACCTTTATGGGCGACGCGTTGCGCAATGCGCTCGATACGCGCAAGCGCGGCTCGGCGTTCGGCGGAGGTCCGCGATGAACGAAGCCAAACCGAACCGGCCGTTGCTAGAGATCGATCGCTTCTCCGTGCGTTTCGGCGACAAGATCGCAGTGCATGAACTCAGCCTCTCGATCGCGCGCGGCGAGCGCGTCGCCCTGGTCGGCGAATCGGGCTCCGGCAAGAGCGTCACTGCGTTGTCGATTTTGCGTCTCGTCGAGCATGCCGATCTGAGCGGCCGCATGCTGCTCGACGGCGAAGATCTGCTGCAGAAGACTGAGCAGCAGATGCGCGGCCTGCGTGGCGCCGACGTGGCAATGGTGTTTCAGGAGCCGATGACGGCGCTCAATCCGCTCTTCACGATCGGCAAGCAGATCGCCGAAAGCTTGCGCCTGCACGAGGGCTTGCGGCCGAATGCGGCGCGCCGGCGCGGCATCGAGTTGCTCAGGCGCACCGGCATTCCCGAGCCGGAACGGCGCATCGACAGTTTTCCGCATCAATTGTCCGGCGGCCAGCGGCAGCGCGCGATGATCGCCATGGCGCTCGCGTGCCGGCCGCGTCTGCTGCTTGCCGACGAACCGACCACCGCGCTCGACGTCACCGTGCGTCAGCAGATCGTGGATCTGTTGATCGCGTTGCAGGAGCAGGAAGCGGCCGAGCGTGGCATGGCGGTGCTGCTGATCACGCATGACCTGAATCTGGTGAAGCGTTTCGCGCAGCGCGTCGCGGTGATGGAAAAGGGCGTGCTGGTCGAAACCAATACGACCGAAGCGTTGTTCTCCAACCCGCAGCATCCCTACACCCAACGCCTGCTGGACAGTGAGCCGCAGCGTGCGGTGGAGCCGGTCGAGCCGGGTGCGCGGCGCTTGCTCGACGTGCAGGGACTCGCCGTCGACTACAGCACGTCCGCGAAAGGCTGGCGCTCCATGTTCGGACGCTCTACGTTTCGCGCGGTGCACGACGTCGACCTGAGTGTGCGGCGCGGCGAGACGCTCGGCATCGTCGGCGAATCGGGGTCGGGCAAATCAACGCTGGCGGCAACCGTGCTCGGCCTGCAGCAACCGGCAGCCGGTCATATCCACATCGACGGTTTGCCGCTTGCCACGTTGAAAACCGCGCGTTCCCGCCGGGCGTTGTATTCGCGCATGCAAGTCGTGTTTCAGGACCCCTTCGGCTCGTTGTCGCCACGCATGACGGTGGAGCAGATCATCGGCGAAGGCCTGGCCATGCATCAGCCCGACATGGACGCAAAGGCGCGGCGCGCACGCGTGGGTGGCTTGCTGGAGGAAGTGGGGATGCCCGCGGACACCATGCTGCGCTATCCGCACGAGTTTTCCGGCGGCCAGCGCCAGCGCATTGCAATTGCGCGCGCCCTGGCGGTCGAGCCGGAATTGCTGGTGCTCGACGAGCCGACCAGTGCACTCGACGTATCCATCCAGAAACAGGTGTTGAATCTGCTGACAAATCTGCAGAAAAAGTACAAGCTAAGCTATTTGTTCATTACGCACGATCTGGCGGTGATGCGAGCCATGGCGCATCGCGTGATCGTGATGAAGTCAGGACGCATCGTCGAAGCCGGCGACACACTCGATGTGCTGCACGCGCCGTCGCATCCCTATACCCAGTCGTTGCTCGCCTCGTCGCTGATCGTTTCGCGCGCGGGTGCAACAGAGACGCCTACCGGAACCGCCAATGATTGACGAACGTTGGGCGCAAGCCGCCCGGTCGCTTACGAGCCGCGCGACCTTCTGGTCGCTGCGCATTGTCGATGAACAGATCGACGATCACGAGATCCGCAACGACATCGCACAACCCATGCGTACGGTGCGCGATCGTGGCGCAATGCTGACGGCATGGGTGGGCGCGGGAGCTGGCTATGCAGCCACCGCGAATCTGAGTGCCGCCGGCCTGCAGGCAGCGCTGGATCTCGCTACGGTTCGCGCGCAAGCGTGCGCGGGCTTGTCGTTGATCGACCATCGCGAGGTGGCGCGCCCTGCCGTGAGCGGCCGCTATGTGTCGCCGAATGCGCAGCATGCGTTGCCGCGCCGCGCCGAATGGTTAGACCGCCTGAGTGTGGAATGCGCGGGCGCGAACCTCGACGCACGCATTGTCGAACGCGTCGCGGCCGTGCAGATCACGCATACCGATCAGCTCTACATCACCGGCGACGGCGTGCGGATCGATCAGCGGTTCCAGTTCGTGATGCCGCAACTGAGCGTGGCTGCACACGCGGACGGCGATACGCAAGTGCGTACCCTCGGCGGCAACTACGGCACCCTGGGGCAGGGCGGCATGGAAGTGCTGGCGCGCTTCGGCTTCGACGGCTCGGGGGCGCGTGTCGCGAATGAAGCGCTCCAATTGCTGGCCGCGCCGAATTGCCCATCAGGCAAGCGCGATTTGCTGCTGATGCCCGATCAGATGATGCTGCAGATTCACGAATCGATCGGCCATCCGCTCGAGCTCGATCGCATTCTTGGCGACGAGCGCAACTTTGCCGGCTGGAGCTTCGTCAAGAAAGAAATGTTCGGCTCGTACCGCTACGGTTCGGAATTGCTGAATGTAACCTTCGACCCCGAACTGCGCGAGGAAGCCGCCGCATACGCATTCGACGACGACGGCACCGAAGCGCACAAGCAATACCTGATCCGCGACGGCGTGCTCGAACGCCCGCTCGGCGGCGCGCTCTCGCAGCAGCGCGCGCATATGGCGGGCGTGGCGAATTCGCGCGCGTCGAACTGGAACCGGCCGCCGATCGACCGGATGGCGAATCTGAACATCGAACCCGGTGAAAGTTCGCTGGAGCAGATGATCGGCAACATCGAACACGGCATTCTGATGCGCACCAATACGTCCTGGTCGATCGACGACCATCGCAACAAATTTCAGTTTGGCTGCGAGTTCGGTCAACTGATCGAAAACGGCAAGCTCACTCAGGTCGTCAAACAGCCGAATTACCGTGGCATCTCGGCGAATTTCTGGCGCAGCCTGAGCGCGGTGGGGAACGCGGATACGCGCGAGGTGTACGGCACGTCCATGTGCGGCAAGGGTGAACCGGCACAGATCATTCGCGTCGGCCACGCCTCGCCGGCTTGTGTGTTCAGCAACGTCGACGTGTTCGGAGGCGCGTGATGAGTCAATTCCTGTCCTCGCGCTCCGCTACGTCGATCGACTGGCAGCGGCATTTCACGTCGCTGACCGACGCCATCGAAGGCCTGCAGCAAGGCGCGGAAATCACGCTGAGTTCATTTGCCGGCGAACAGTCCGACTTTATCCGCTTCAACCAGGGCTTGGTGCGGCAGCTCGGCAGCGTGTCGCAAGGCAAGCTGACCTTGCGTTTGATCGACGGCGCGCGCCAGGCCTATTCGACGCTGACCGTCTGTGGCGATCTGCAGAACGATCTGGACGACGTGAGCGCGGCGCTCGCCACCTTGCGCGAAAGCCTGCGCGGCGCGGCGGACGATCCGCATCTGTTGTTCGACACGTCGAAATGGGCGCGCGCCACGCAACGTTCGGGCAAGCTGCCGGAGCCGGACAGCTTGTTGCGCACCGTTGCCGAATGCGCAAAAGGGCTGGATTTCGTGGGCTTTTACGCGGGCGGCACGATCGTGCGCGGTTTCGCGTCCACGAGCGGCAGCCGCGGCTGGTACGAAGTCGATAACTTCAATTTCAGCTGGTCGCTCTACGACCCGAGCGGCCGCGCGATCAAAATGACCTACGCCGGCGACGACTGGAGCGATGCTGTTTTCGCACGCAAGGTCGAGCAGGCCGCAGCGCGTCTGCCCGTGCTCGCGCGCACGCCGCGCGCGTTGGCGCCGGGGCGCTATCGTTCGTATCTGGCGCCCGAGGCGCTCGGGGAACTGCTCGGCGTGACGGCATGGAGCGGTTTCTCCGCTCGCGCCCAGGCGAGTTCGCGCAGCGAGTTGTACAAGCTGCATGTGGGAGAAATCGTCGTCGACCCGCGTGTCACGATCAGCGAAGATCTGAATCTCGGCATTACACCCGGCTTCAACGACGACGGCTACCTGCGCGTAAGCGTCCCGTTGATCCAGGCCGGCCGCAGTGCCGAACGCCTCACCAATGCACGCAGCGCGCGCGAGTACGGTTTGGCGCCCAACGGTGCGCTGGCGAACGAGTCGCCGGCGGCGCTCTCGATGCAAGCGGGCGATCTGCTGGAAGAGGACGTGCTGGCGAAACTCGATACCGGTCTCTACATCGGCAATCTCTGGTACGTGAATTTCTCGGACCGGATGAATTGCCGCCTCACTGGCATGACGCGCTTCGCGACCTTCTGGGTCGAGAACGGGCAAATCGTCGCGCCGCTCGAAGCCATGCGTTTCGACGACAGTTTGTATCGTCTGCTCGGCAGCGAACTCGAACAACTCGGCTCGCAAGCGGAATTGCTATTGAGCGACTCGACATGGGGCGAGCGCGCCACGGGCGGTATGCAATTGCCCGGCATCCTGACGAGGTCATTTGAATTGACGTTATGAGCCTATGAATCAAGACATAAAAACAAAATACAAATCCGAGAGCTTGCCCGAGGGCCTGACGCTGCGCGCATTGCGCGTGGCCGACGTGCTGCATATGGCCCGCCTCGTTGACGCGCCGCGCCTCCAGACAATCTGAACGGATTCCTTGCGTGCCATTTTTTTTCATCGACCGCCCGGTCTTCGCATGGATTGTTGCGCTCGCCATTGTCGTGGCGGGCGCGCTCGCCATTCCGCTACTGCCGGTGGCGCAGTATCCGCGTCTTGCGCCGCCGCGCATCGTGATCAGCGCCACGTATCCGGGAGCCGCGACGGAAGTGGTCGATGCCAACGTCGGCAGCATTATCGAGGAGAGTCTCGATGGCGCCGACAATATGCTGTACTACGAAACGACTAGCGACAACCTCGGCGATCTCGAGATCGACGCGACCTTTGCACCGGGCACCAATCCGGATCTTGCTCTGGTCGACATCCAGAACCGTCTCAAGCAGGTCGAGCCGCGCTTGCCGCAACAGGTCGTGCAGCAGGGCATCAGCGTATTCAAGGCGGCCAACACGTTCCTGATGCTGGTCGCGCTCACTTCCACGGATGGCTCGCGCGATTCCGTGCAATTGAGCGATTACCTGAGCCGCTACGTATTGCGCGAACTGAAACGCGCGCCGGGCGTGGGCGCGGCGGAGTTGTGGGACGCCGACGAAGCGCTGCGCATCTGGCTCGATCCGATGAAGCTGCGCGAATACAATCTCGGCGCCGCCGAAGTGAACGCCGCGATCGCCGCGCAGAACGCCACGGTAACGGCCGGTACGCTGGGCGACGCACCATTCGTTCCGGGGCAGCAATTGACGGCCTCGGTGAGCGTGAAGGGACAACTGATCTCGCCCGCCGAGTTCGGACAGATTGTGCTGAAGGCGCTGCCCGACGGCTCGGCGGTGCGCTTGCGAGACGTCGCGCGGGTCGAACTTGGACGCGACAATTATTCGTTCTATTCACGTCTGAACGGTAAAGCTGCGGCGACCGTCGGCATTCAACTCGGTCCGCGCGGCAATGCGCTCGAAACGTCGAATGCGATTCGCGCGCGACTCGCCGAGCTATCGAAAAGCTTGCCATCCGGTGTCTCCATCGAAATTCCGTTCGACAACGCGCATTTCGTGAAGATTGCCATTCGTGAAGTGCTCGTCACGCTGGTGGAAGCGGTGGTGCTGGTGTTCTTCGTGATGTGGCTGTTCCTGCGCGATCTACGCTATACACTGGTGCCGACGGTGGTGATTCCCGTCACGCTGATGGGCGCGTTTCTCGCGATGTACGCCTGCGGCCTGTCGATCAACGTGTTCACGATGTTTGGCCTTGTGCTCGCAATCGGCATTCTCGTCGACGATGCGATCGTGGTGGTGGAAAGCGTGCATCGCGTGATGGAAGAAGAAGGCCTGCCGCCGCGTGAGGCCACCCGTAAAGCGATGTCGCAAATCGGCGGTGCGATCGTCGGCGTGACCGCGGTGCTGACGGCCGTGTTCGTGCCGATGGCGTTTTTCCCGGGTGGTGTCGGCGGTATTTACCGGCAATTCGCAGTGGCGATGATCGCGTCGATGCTGGTGTCGTCGTTCATGGCTTTGTCGTTGACGCCCGCGTTGTGCGCGAATCTGCTGAAAGCGCACAAGCACCCGGTGAGTCGACGCGATGCCCGCCGCGGCCTGCTCGGCTTCGCGGCGCGGGCGGCGAGCCGGTTCACGTCCGGTTTCGATCGGGCCGCAAGCGGCTATCGCGGGCTGACCGCGCGTACGCTGCGCCGTATCGGACCGATGCTGGCAATCTATGCCGTACTGGTCGGTGTGTGCGCCGCGCTCTACTGGCAAATGCCTGGTGGCTTTTTGCCGAGCGAAGACGAAGGCCAGTTGCAGGTGATGGTGCAATTGCCGGCCGGCGCGACGCAGGAGCGCACGCTCGCGGTGGTCCAGCGGATGGAAAAAATCCTGCACGCCGAACCCGCGATTGCGCACGTCACCAGTGTGATCGGCTGGAGTTTTACCGGCAGCGGTCAGAACGTGGCGATGGGCTTCGTCGAACTGAAAGACTGGGGCAAGCGCGACACCGATGCGATGGCGTTGCGCGACCGGCTCAACGAAAAGTTCGACAAGATTCTCGACGGTGACGTGGAGGCGCAATTGCCACCTTCCGTGCCGGGACTCGGGCATTCGGACGGTTTCGTGTTCCGGCTCGAAGATCGCGGCGGAGTCGGACTGGACGCGTTGAAGGCGGCGCGCGAGCAACTGTTCGCGCAGGCCAAGGCGAGCCCGGTGCTCGCCTCGGTGCATTCGGAAGATCTGCCGGATGCGCCGCGCGTCGAACTCATCATCGACCGCGCGAAAGCGTACGCGCTCGGCGTGCCGTTCGACCGCATCGCCGATGTGCTGGGCAGCACCTTCGGCTCGACGTATATCGACGACTTCCCCGCTGGTGGCCGGATGCGCCGCGTAATGATCGCCGCCGACGCCGCCACGCGGATGACCGAGGACGATCTGATGGCGCTCGCCGTGCCGAACTCAACCGGCGGCATGGTGCCGCTATCGGCGATCGCGTCGCTCCATTGGTCGATCGGTCCGGTGATGCTGAGCCGCTACAACGGCTATCCGTCACTCGACGTGAGCGGCCACGCGGCACCCGGCTACAGTTCGGGCGCGGCGATGGCGGAGATGGAGCGGCTCGCCGCTTCGCTGCCGGTCGGTGTCTCGTACGACTGGGTCGACGCGGCGCGCGAAGAAACCGCGGCGGCACAGCTCACCCCGTTGCTGATCGGCTTGTCGCTGCTGGCCGTGTTCATGGCGCTGGCGGCCTTGTACGAAAGCTGGACAATCCCGCTTGCCGTGCTGATGGTCGTGCCGCTCGGCGTGATCGGCGCAGTCGCCGCGGTGCTGCTGCGCGGTATGCCAAACGACGTGTACTTCAAGGTCGGCATGATTACCGTTATCGGCCTCGCGGCGAAGAACGCGATTCTAATCGTACAGTTCGCACGCGATCTATATCGCCAGGGCCTGCCATTGACGCGCGCCGTGACCGAAGCGGCCGCCGCGCGCTTCCGGCCGATCGTGATGACCTCGGCGGCGTTCCTGCTCGGCGTCGTGCCGTTGGTGGTGTCGAGCGGAGCGGGTGCCGAGAGCCGCCGCTCGATCGGCACCGGTGTGTTCGGCGGGGTGCTGGCGGCCACGCTGTTCGGTCTCGTGTTCGCGCCGGTCGCGTTTCATGCGGTCGCCTCTCTAACGTATAGCAGGCGGCGGCTCGCCGAGCTGCGCCGCAAGCGGTGCGCGCGTAGTTCGGCTGAAGTTGCCGGCTGAGCCGGTAAAACGCCCTCCCTCTGCGTGCACGGGTCTGCTGTCCCCGACCCCGTGCCGCCATGCGCAAAGCATGGTCCTATGTCCCTTTCCACCGGTAAAGAAAATCAGTCGCCGCGCGCGCTGTGCGATCTCGCCCTGACGCTATCCGATAGCGGCGGATCGGCTATCTGCGCCGCATAAGTTCCGCGGCGCCGTGCCGCATAGCGTACAGCGTGCGGGCGTCGCATGATTTTCAACAATTTGCGACGCAGCGACTCTTCAGTAGGGGGCATCTTCTCTGCGATCCAGAGAGGTGCTTTGAAACCCGTTAGTTCATCCAATTAATGTAGGACTACCTATTTATGAAATCGCGTCAAAACGTTCTCGGCTCCGGCGCCGCCGGTCTCCATTCGCTGGACGACATGCCCGATTGCATGAGCCGCGCCGCACCTGCCGGTCCGCTGATCGGCAGCGTCCGGTCGATATGCCAGCGCCTTGGCGCGGCCGGCTGGCGCGAGATGCTGCTGGACGTGACCGGCGGCGCCTTCGACATGATGGCGCCCGACCTCGAAGCGGAGCTCGTGAAGCCGCTGCCGTGGATCGAGCGTCGCTTTGCGGGTTTCGGCGACTTCGCCGCAGCCGGGTGCGCTGCGATCCAGCCGGGGCAGCCCGATTTCAGTTTGCTCTACCACGCGCTCGCCGCGCCGTCGGTCGTCACGGGCCGCGATGGTGAATCGCTCGGCGCGTATCCGACGCTTGCCGAAATCGACACGCTCGAAAACTACATTTTTGCGGCTCGCCGCGTGTCGCTGAGCGAGTTGCGCGCCGAATGCGGCGCATGGCCGATCGCCGTATCGACATTCGCGACTCACTACCGCAACGCACCGATGGGCGTCAACGGCCGCCGTGCGCAGCTGTGCTTCTCGCGTGCGGGCGTCGCGCGGATCGGCAATCTCGAACCGCGCTATGAACCGAAGTTGCGCGCCTTCGTCGGCTTCGACGAAAGCCGCCCCTTCGATTTCCGCGTCGTTCCGCGCCGCTTCTCGACGTACCTGGCGGTCCGCAGGCCGGTCGACCCGAACGGGCCGGCGCAGTTCGGGCCGCAGGACCGGCTCGATGACGACGACCGCCGGCATTTCTGGGTGCCGGTTCACAAGCTGTTCAGCGGGCCGGAATGCATTGTCGGGATGGACCTGCAAGTCACCCCCAGGTGCCGGCTGCAGAACGACACGCTGGCTGCATTCCATCGCTTCCTCGATGCACAAGGTCTGGAGAACAACTGGTCCGGCGACTGCCTGGAAGAGTTTCCGTTTACGATCCGCAACGAAATGATCGGATCGCTGACGATGGAGGCGCAGCACGGCCCCGGCGTGGTCGTGCCGCGGCCCAGCACGATGGTGGAGGAAGCGCGCTATCGGGGGGCGCGGCTCACGTTCCCTGTCGATCCGCGTTATTCGGGCAAGCCGGGCAGTTTTTTGCTTTCGTCACTGCTCGTGTTGCCTGGCGCACAGCCGCTGCGTTCCCCGCAATATCTCGACGACGCCGAACAGATGACGGCGCGGCCGGCGCCCCAATTCATCAACTTGCGCCATCGGGTCCGCGACGACCGGATCGACAATCTGAACGACGAGCCTGGACTCATGGAGATCGTGGCTCGGGGCAACTACGAGGCGCAGCACTACGTCGATTTCAGCGGCGACGGCTGGGTCGCGTCGGCATGTCCTGAGCTTGCGTGTCAAGGCATCGTCGCGTCGACGCCGGCGTTCGCGATGATCGGCTTGCCGGACTTCCTGCCCAAACTGAGCCAGCGCGATCTGATGGTGTGGTGGCGTAACGACGTGCCCGCGCCGCTGCGCGACGCGTTGTGGGCGGTCCCGCCGCTCGCATTGTCGCAGACGCGCATCGCCGGCAACATCGAACTGGAGGGCGGCCTGTTCAGGATCGACGACGACACAGTCAGCGCGATCGTCTCGATGCCGCAGCGCATGGACGATGCACCCGAAAGCGCGATGCGGCAGACGGCGAATGGAGCAATCCGCTTCGACAAGGTCGGTTTGCCCGACGGCTCGCCGGGTGTCTTCGATCCGGGCTGGGACGCCAGCATGGGCGTGCGTCTGAGTGCGGACGGCACATTGAAGCGTTTTCTCGTGGGTCACGGACTCGGGTCGCCGTTTATCGAGGACGTGAAGCTGTGCGCCGCGCTCGGTGCCTACTGGCCCGGCGTCGCGCCGGACGCGACGCGACAGTATCAACCGGACAAGGAGTTGTGCGGCATCTCGTATCCCTGGCCGTCGGCGGTGCCGCTTACCGACGAAGAGCTCGGCATGGTGCCGTCGACGGAGGGGCCGATGAAGAACCGGTTCGTGCCGTGGGACGGCGTGTCCGGACCGCGCCGCGGCAGCTTCCAGGGGCGGCCGGTCATCGAGTATGAGGACGAGCGTCGCGTCGACCATATCGATCTGCAAGGCCGGATGACGGCGTTGCTCACGTCGCGGATCGATCTTGCGGATTTTCAGGCGCGTGTGTTGGCGATGGCCGCGGTGTATTGGAGCCTTGGTGTTCGCCCGCAACCCGGCGCGCCGGGCGACGTGAACCGCGTGCTGTGGGAAAAGGCGCAATGGGCAGTGTTCTCGTTCATCGCGGTTCTGCCAGACGATCCAGACTTCGTTCGCATCGCCGCGCAGACCGGCGCGGACCTCGACCCGGCGCGCCGCTCCTACCGCTTCGAGATGTTCCGCTGGGGCCGGCGTCATGCGGACCCCGGCAGCGTTCGCAAGGTGCTGGTGGACATCGAGGAAGAGGCAACGGCCTATTCAGATGGCATAGTAGTCCTTATCAATCGCGGCGGATCATGGCGACTGGACGATACGATACCGATGTAGTGATCGTTGGCGGTGGCCCGGCCGGCAGTGCGGCTGCGATTGCCTGCACGGCTCGCGCGCTGCGAGTGCGGCTGTTCGAGCGCGAAGGGTTCACCCGCGAACGTCCGGGCGAGACGTTGCATCCGGGCATCGAGCCAGTACTGGAGCAGTTGGGCATCGGCAGCGCACGGCTCGCGTCGGTGACCGGCGCGCGCCATGAGGGGATCTGGATCGACTGGAACGGCGCACGGCGCTTCGAACTGTTTGGGCAGGACGTGCAAGGCGCATGGCGTGGTTTCCAGGTGCAGCGCAGTGCGTTCGACGCGATGCTGCTGGCGCGCGCCGCCGAAGCGGGCGCGCTCGTGCGCCAGCCTTGCGCGGTCTCGGGACTGCTGATGCGGGATGGCGTGGTGCGCGGCGTCGTCGCGGGCGGCGAACCGGTGACGGCGCACGTCGTGGTTGACGCAAGCGGTTGCACGCAGTGGCTGCGCCGGCAACTGGGGATCGACGCCGCATCACGCTCGCCGCAACTGATCGCGCGTTATGGCTATGCGAACGGAACGTGTCCGCAACGTGACGCCGCGCCGCAGATGAACGGCGATGCATCGGGTTGGATATGGACCGCGATGATCCGGCCGGGTACGTATCAATGGACCCGAGTGTCCTTGAACGGCGAGAAGGTTTCCGCGGACTGGATGCCCGACGAATTGCGCCATCTCGCACCACAAGGGCCGTCGCGCGGCGCCGACGTCACCTGGCGGATCGCGGGCGACGTTGCGCGTCCGGGCTGGTTCATGGTCGGCGATGCCGCCGCCGTGCTCGACCCCACCTCGTCGCATGGCGTGCTGAAGGCGATCTTGTCAGGCGTGACGGCAGCGCATCTGATCGCCGCCGTGCTTGCCGACAAGGCCTCGGCGGACGATGCCGCGCATGCCTATCACGACTGGCTTGAGGACTGGTTCAACACCGATGCCGCGCAATTGGCGCACTTTTACCGCGAGCTCGGCGTGAGCGGTTTTGGCTAGGGCTCGCACTAGCCGGCCGGCGTCGCCGGGATTTGCAAAGGACCGCTGAATCGTCTGATTTTTACCCGATATGGCGCCAGTGAAGGGGGTAATTAGTCATATGTAAAAGAGGCTGGATGTTTCATTATGGAAACATTTTCACTCGGGTGAGGGACCGGCGTCGAAATGCTGAATCATAAATGTTTCGATAGATGTGCGGTTGTCGCATTGACACTGTCGACAAATTCCCGATTTGCGAATAAATGCCGGATTGAACGTTCATTATTTGCGAGGTTTCGATTTCATTTTTGAAACATTTTTTGGATTCGATTGTGGTGAATCACTGCCGCAAATCCGGCGATTCGCGATAAATTCGCGCACCCGCAGTGAGGACCTTAAAGCAAGTCCACGTAAGCTTTGCCGGTCTCATTGCGAATGGCGGTCCGGTATGGCTTGCCGCTATGCCGGATCCTATGCCGAAAGTCATATGAAACACGCAATAATCGTTTTCTTCATACATTGACTTTCTCGATGCCGATTTGTTTTTGAAATTTACTATAGAGAAGTATTCCGCTAACATCACGCATAATCCGTGAAACGGCGATACCGGCGGTTTTCATCCGCCGGTATTTAAATTCGACCATATCGGCCGGCCGACGGGCAGCGGGGTCCACAACGTACGACAGTTTGGGGATAGATTATGCCGCACATGCATCTGGATACTGCGAGGATTACCTGGTTACATACGCCGACGCTGAACGTGCGTAGTGCAGCGCGGCGAATCGGCGTGTTGCTGTTTGACGGCTTCTGGCTGCTCGGGCCTGGCACGGTGGTCGAGATGTTCCAGACCGCCAACGAACTTTCGGGCTCGCGGGCCGGCGAAGAGCCGCCGTATCAAGTTCAGTTTCTGTCGATGGACGGCGGCAGCGTCGCGAGTTCTTCGTCGGCGCGAATCTGGACTGACCGTATCGACACACGTTACGGCAGCGGCTTCGACGTGCTGTTCATCGCAGGCGGCTACGGCGCACACGAGGCCGCGCTGGACGAACCGCTGCTGGGCTGGCTGCGATCGGTGCAAACGCGTACCCGTGCGATCGAGACGATCGGCGAGGGCCGTCTCGTCCTGGAAGCCGCGGGTCGCGCGGAGCACGACGGCCTTCAGGTGAACCGCTATCTGGGCAGCCCCACGGCCGATGCCGCGCGCAGCGCCGCCGACGATCGTAACGACTGTGCGCGCAGTGCGCTGATGTTCATCAAGCGCGACCTCGGCGCGGAACTCGCGCGCAGCGTCGCGGATCGGGTCATGCCGGGCATGGCCGCCAACTGGGTGCCGCTGCCGGCTGAAGGCGGCACACTCAGCGTGGCCGAGAAAATCCGTGCCGCCGCGCGCTGGATGGAGGCGAATTGCGATCGTCCGGTGTCGGTTGCCGACGCCGCGCAGGTGGCCGCGATGAGCGAGCGCAACTTTCTGCGCCGCTTCAAGCATGAAATGCAGGTCACGCCTTCTGACTATCTGCTGCAGGTGCGGCTGCGTATAGCCTGCAACTTTCTGACCGAAACCGAATTGCCGGTCGACAAGATCGCGCGCCGCAGCGGCACTGGCAACGGCGATCGGCTCGCGAAGATATTCCGCAAACGCATGGCGCTCTCGCCTACCGAATATCGCGCGCGCAGCCGGGTGGCGAGCGAGGCGTAAGCAAGCGCCGCTGTCATGCAGACGGCGCACCTCATTGCCGGTGGGAGCGTGGGTAGCGGCGTGCGCATCGGCGGCCGTGTTTTCTCCGGGCAGGCATCTTACGAGCACAGTGGCCATGGGCAACAAGGTAATGGCGACGGCATTGCCGGAGGTGAAACTCATCGAGCCCGAGGTGTTTTGCGACGAATTCGGTTTCTGCTTCGAGAGCTTCAGCGCGGATGAGTTTGCCGACGACGTCTCGCAAGGTTTCAACTTCGTGCAAGACCGTCATTCGCGGGCGGTGCGTGGTGTGTTGCGTGGGCTGCACTATCAGGTGCAGCGTCCGCAAGGCCGCCTCGTACGGGTGGTGGCGGGAGAAGTGTTCGACGTCGCCGTGGATGTGCGGCTCAAATCGCCGAACTTCGGCAAGTGGAGTGGCACCTATCTGAGCGCGGCCAATCGGCGGCAGGTGTGGGTGCCGCCGGGCTTCGCGCACGGTTTCGTCGTGCTGTCCGACGTTGCCGAATGCTTTTGGAAGACCACGGACTACTGGTTCCCCGAACTCGAGCGCTGCATCTTGTGGCGCGATCCTGATATCGGCATCGCGTGGCCCAGCGACATCGAGCCAATCCTCGGCGCGAAGGACGCAGCGGGCCGGCGTCTCTACGAAGCGGAAAATTTTGCCTGAGGGCTGCACGCGGGAGCGGTTCAGCGCCGTTCGGCGCCGTTCAACGTGTCGCCGCCACGGCGCCCACGCGCCGGAGTCGATGCGCGCGCGGCGTGAGGGGGCGGGCTAGCGGTAAAAACCCCGGGGCGGGCGGCAACTATTGCAATACCGTGTGGCAAGTATTGCAACGCGCTGTGGGTCCTCGCGCCGGGGCGGGTGTTTGCTACGCCTGTTCGGCGGATGCGGAGGTCAGCGTCGCATCACGCCCATCAGCAGGGTGACGAGGAAGATCACCACGAAGATGAAGAACAGGACTTTGGCGATTTCCGTTGCGCCTGCGGCGATGCCGCCAAAGCCGAATACCGCGGCGATGATCGCGATGATAAAGAAGATTACAGCGTATCGAAGCATGGGGCCTCCCACCGATGGATTGCTGGAGTGAAGTTAAAAAACGGCTGCTCGTTGTGGGCACAGCGTGCTTTGACGGGTTGTCGCCGGCGAGCGAGATACCGCAATAGATGTGCCCAGGGCGTGAAGAGCGCACTCGAATCGGAGGCGCAAAGCGCGTAGAAATGAGCCAAGGAGCCGCCGAACACAAACCGGAAACCTGAACCCTCAATTGTCACAAATTGTCACAAATTTGTGATATCTTTCGGCGCGCCAAATGGCGCCCGTACGCCTAAGCGACCGGCCACGAAAAGTATGCGAAAAGCAGGCATCCGGCACGCTATGCCGGACACGGTTCATGTGTTGGCCGCGTCCGTCATGTCGCTCGACATTCAAGGTTTCGCCGGATCGTCCGTATACACGCGTAGACGGCGGCATCGCGGTCATAAAGTATTTTCGTTTTTCACGTTCCCCGCAAACTTCTGCGGCAGGCCGAATTCGCATTGAAGTCCCGGGCGGTCATGGGGCGGATGGCCGATGTCCAACAAGCTGATCTGTCCATGAAACCTGTTGTTTCGTTTTGCCTGTCGCTGACGGCGCTCCTCGGCACCTTGTATGCCGCTACGCTGGCCGCAGCGCCTTCCGCGCTGCCCGCGCTTGCCGCACGGGTTCCGTCGTCCGCTGCCGCTGCCCAGCCGTCGCCCGTTTCGCCGGCCGCCGCTGCCAACAGCGCGCAGGCAACGAACGCGCCGAACGCAATGAACGCGCCCAATGCCGCGAGCAGCGTCGCCGGTTCGACCACGGTGCACATGGCGTTCTCCGCATTGGGCGCCTATCGGCCGCTGAATCTGCGCGGTCTCGAGGACGCGCGCGTCGTCAACGTCGGCGTGCGGCTCGATCATGTGGTGACCGCGGCATGGTTGCGTTTGCGCTACACGTATTCGCCGGCGCTGGTGTTCCCGATCTCGCACTTCAAGGTGTCGATCAACAACGAAGTAGTGGCGACCGTGCCGTTCGATCGTGAGCATGCAGGGCAGATCGTCACGCAGGACATCCCGCTCGATCCGCGGTTCCTGACGGATTACAACCAGATTGGCCTTCGGCTCATTGCGCATTACACGCTTGAACATTGCGAAGACCCGGAAAACTCGGCGCTGTGGGCCGATGTGAGTCCAACGAGCGAAATCATTCTCGACACCTCGCCGATTCGCTTGCCTAACGATCTCGCATTGCTGCCGGCGCCGTTTTTCGACCGGCGCGATGTGAGCCGCCTGCGTCTACCGTTCGTGCTGCCTGCGGACGCCGACAACGCGACGCTGCGCAGCGCCGGGGTGCTGGCCTCGTGGTTCGGCGCGCTCGCCGATTATCGTCAGGCGCGTTTTCCGGCCTCGTCCACCTTGCCGTCCGACGATCAGGCCGTGGTGGTGGCGCGCAGCGCGCAGTTGCCCGCGGCGTTGAAGCTGCCGCCGGTCAATGGGCCGCTGCTGATCGTCACCGACAATCCGGCGTCCGTCGACAAGAAACTGCTGATCGTGACGGGCCGTACCGCTGCTGAAGTCGATCAGGCGGCCGCCGCGCTCGTGCTCGGCAGGACGGCGATGGCGGGCCCCGCCGTGCAGGTCGCGCAGATCGATATTGGCGCGCCGCGCAAGCCCTATGACGCGCCGCGCTGGTTGCCGGTGGACCGTCCGGTCGCTTTCAGGGAGCTGATCGACGATCCGAATCAGCTGCAGGTGCACGGCAGTTCGCCGGACGCGATCCGTCTGAACCTGCGCGTGCCGGCCGATCTGTTCTCATGGAACGGCGCAGGTGTGCCGCTGAATCTGAAGTACCGCTACACGGCGCCGACGGTGCAGAACAACTCGACCCTCGCGGTGCAGATCAACGATCAACTGGTCAAGTCGTACCGGCTCGCGCCGGCCAGCGCCGACGATGCGCAGGGCCGCCTGCAACTGCCGGTGCTGTCGGCGAGCGGCAACCGTTCGAGCAGTGCGCTCGATATTCCGGCGTTTCGCGTCGGCAGCTCGAACCAGTTGCAATTGCGCTTCAATCTCGATTCGCAAAAGACGGGGCTGTGTCAGAGCGTCGCGTCGAATCCCGTGCAGGCGGCGGTCGACCCGGACTCGACGATCGACTTTTCGAACTTCGTTCACTTCGCGCAGATGCCGAATCTCGCGTACTTCTCGAATAGCGGCTTCCCGTTCACGCGCTATGCCGATCTGGCGCAGACGGCCGTGGTGATCCCGGCGCATCCCGCAGCCGAAGAACTCGAAGCATTGCTGACGATGCTCGGCCACATGGGGCAATGGACCGGCTATCCGGCGCTGCGCGTGCAGATCGCGCGGCCGGCCGACATCGCGCAGCTGACCGGCAAGGATCTGCTGGTGATCGGTGGCAATGGTTCGGCGCCGGTGCTGGATCATTGGCGTCAAGCGCTGCCGCTGACCATCGGCGCGAACTCGAACGACGGCACAACGGGGGGCGAAGGCGGCACGGTCACGCGCGCCTCGTTTTCGGTCAAGGAGCAGTGGCGCAACGGCGTGCATCTGCCGGACGGCAGCGCGCATCTCGAACGCGACGGCTCGCTCGCCGCGCTGATGGGCTTCGAATTGCCCGGCAGCAAAGGACGCAGCGTGGTCGCGTTGACGGCCACCGATCAGCGCCAGCTGATCCAGCTGCTCGACGTGCTGGAAAAGCCGGACCGGGTCTCGCAACTGCAGGGCGACGTAGCGCTGGTGCGCGGTGGCGAAGTCGACAGCATGCGGGTTGGCGAACCGTATCTGGTGGGGTATGTGCCCTGGTATGCGCGGCTCTGGAGCAAGGCGATCCAGCATCCGATCCTGCTCGGCGTGCTCGGCGCAATCGCCGGGCTGCTGCTGGCGATCGGGGCGTTCACCGCGTTGCAGGAACTGGCTGCGCGCCGCCGGGGAGTCTGATCGATGCTGCCGGTGAAGTGGAAAGCGTCGCAGCGGTTTGCGCCGGGCGGGGCCCTGGCGGGTGCGCGCACGCGCCTCGCGCCGGTGGTACGCGCAACGGTTGCCGCCCGTATGTTGACCCGCGTGGTCACCGGCGTGGCCACCACGCTCGCGAGCGGCGCGTTCGCCGCGGGCCTGCCGCTGCCGGCTACGGCTACGGCTACGGCTACGGCTACGGCTACGGCTACGGCTACGGCAAACGGGCCCGTCAGTCCTGCGCAAGGTAGTTGTGCTGCACCCGCATGGCCGCGCTGGCAGCAGTTCAAGCGCGATTTCATCTCGCCCGAGGGGCGCGTGATCGACGTCGGCTCGGCCGATTCGCGCACGGTATCCGAAGGGCAATCGTACGGATTGTTCTTCGCTCTCGTCGCCGACGACCGCACGGCCTTCGATTCGATCCTGCATTGGACCGAGGAGCATCTCGCGCAAGGCGACCTGACCGCGCATCTGCCGGCCTGGTTGTGGGGCCGCTCCGACAGCGGGCAATGGGGCGTGCTGGACGCGAATGCTTCGTCCGATGCCGATTTGTGGATCGCCTACGCGCTGCTCGAAGCTGGCCGCGCATGGCAGGAGCGCAGCTATACAGCGCGTGGCGCGGTACTCGCGAAGCGCGTGCTCGACGAGGAAACAGCCAGCGTTGCCGGTCTCGGGTTGACGCTGTTGCCGGGCCCGGTGGGCTTTCATCCGGCGCCTGACGTTTGGCGGGTCAATCCGAGTTATTCGCCGCCGCAGGTGGTCCGCGGCATCGGCACGCGGCTGCCGGACGACGCACGCTGGGCGCGCCTTCTCGCCAGCACCGGCCAGGTCCTGCTCGACACCGCGCCGCACGGCTTTTCACCTGACTGGGCGTTGTACCGCGCCAAACACGGTTTCGCACCGGACTCGCAAACCCGGGCCGAGAGCGCCTACAACGCGATTCGCGTCTATCTGTGGGCGGGCATGCTCGATCCACGCGATCCGCTCGCGCAACCGCTGCTCACGCGCCTTGCACCGTTCGCCGGCTTTATCGCTGCGCACGGCGCTCCGCCGGAAAAGGTCGATACGACGAACGGCAGCGTCGGCGCGAACATGGGTAACGCCGGCTTCTCGGCGGCGGCCGTGCCGTTTCTGGACGCGAGCGGCCAGCGTGCGCTCGGCGATGCGCAGATCGCGCGCATGGAACAACTCGACCGCGCAACGCCGGCCGGCTATTACACCAGCGTGCTGAGTCTGTTCGGACTGGGCTGGCGCGATGGCCGCTATCGCTTTGCCGCCGACGGCACACTCAACCTGGGCTGGAGTTCGCCGTGTCGCGCCGCTTCCCGGTAACGTGCGCAGCGTGGCTGCTCGGCCTCGCGATGCACGTGGCGCCGGTCGCCGCATGGGCAGGCGCGCAGGCAAGCGCGCAGGCAGGCACGGCCGTGCCGTCGCAAAATGCCGCCGCGCAACGCCTGTTCGCGACGGCCCGCATGTGGTCGACCAAGCATCGTGACGATCTGGCGTTGCAGGCGATCCAGAAGGCGTTGCTGATCGCGCCGGACGATCCTGCGCTGCTGGCCCAGCAGGTGCGCATCCAGTTGCGTCTCGGCCAGGCGCAGGCCGCGCAGACGACGCTGGTGCGGCTACGGAGCAAGGCGCCCGGTACGGCTGCCACGCAGCAGATCGAAGACGAGTTCCGCGTCGCCACGAATGGCCGCGAGGAACTGGCGACGATCCGCCTGATGGCGCGCAGCGGCCAGTCCGCCGAAGCGGCACGGCGGCTGGTCGCACTGTTTCCGCGCGGCGCGCCGTCGGGCTCGCTCGGCGCCGAGTACTACCAGATCATTGCCGGCACGCCCGAGGGCCGCGTGCAGGCGATCGCTGCATTGCGTCAGCGGATCGCCGCCGATCCCTCGGATGTCGATTCGGCGCTGGTGCTCGCCAATCTGCTGAACGCGCGCGGCGAGACGCGCGCCGAGGCCAACCGTATCGCGTGGGATCTCGCCACGCGGCCGGATTCGGATCGCTCGGCAGCGCTGGACGCGTGGCGGCACGTGTTGCAACTCGCCGGCGCGGACCCGGCTTATCTCGGCGCGCTGCGCGCCTATCTGCAACTCGTGCCGGACGACACCGAATTCAAGGATCGGGTCGGCGTGATCGAAGCGCAATTGGAGGCGCAGCGGCAACTCGAACGCAATCCCGACTACATCGCGCAGCAACGCGGCCTGCAGGCACTCGCGCGCAACGATCTGACGACGGCCGAACCGCTGCTCGCCCGGGCTGCCCAAGCCCGGGCGAACGACGCCGAGGCGGTCGGCGGCCTCGGTCTGCTCCGCATGCGCGAAGGGCGGCGTGACGAAGCCCGCACGCTGTTTCTGCGCGCGACCGCGCTCGCGCCGGACAATCGCGGGAAATGGGAAAGCCTCGCGCGTGCCGCGCAGTTCTGGGGCACGCTGGCGCAGGGCCGCGAGGCCGCCGCAGCCGGGCGGCCGCAGGATGCCGAACGGGCTGCGCGCGCCGCGCTCGCGATGGAGCCGGCCAACGCCGACGCCAGACTGATGCTCGCCGACGCGCTGCTCGCAGAGCACAACTGGAGCGCCGCGGAACCCTTGCTGCGCGACTTGCTGACGGCGCGCGAACCGAACCTGTCGGCGGTGCGCAGTACCCAGACGCTGTTCGAGAACACCGGCCGCGCGGCTCAGGTCGCGCCGCTCCTCGACGCATTGCAAAGCCGTTTCACTGCCGCCGACGACCGCCAGGGCCTCGCGCAACTGCGCGCCGACATCCTCAGCGGCCAAGCGGAAAAATTGCTGGCGGCGGGCCAGCGCGGCCCAGCCGCGCAGTCCTACGAAGCGGCATTGCGGCTCGCGCCCGATGCACCGTGGACGCGGTTTGCGCTCGCGCGACTGTATCGCGATCTGGGTCTGCCGCAGCTCGGGCGGCGGGTGATGGACGAGAGCCTGGCGGCATCGGCGTCGCCCGAAATGCGCTATGCGAGCGCGCTCTATCGCAATTCGCTCGACGACCTTGGCGGCGCGCAAGCCGTGCTCGCGCCGATCGCCGACCGGGACCGCACCGACGGCATGCGTGCGCTCGAGCGCAGCCTGCAAGCGCAGCAGTGGCTCGCCAAAGCACGCGCCGCATTCGCGCAGGACGATCGTGCGGGGGCGGCACACGCGCTCGACCAGGCAAGCTCGCTGGCCGGCGACGATCCGAACCTGCTGGCCGCGGCCGGCTCGATGTGGATCGATCAGGGCGAACCCGAGCGCGGCCTGGCGTTGCTGCAGAACTGGATCGACACGCATCCGCAGCAGACCGACGCCGAGGTGCGTCTGCGTTACGGCGATCTGCTCGGCAGCGCGAAACGCAATCACGAACTGGACACGTGGCTGACGTCGCTGCGCAGCGACGCCCAACTGAGCCCCGCGCAACGCGCGCGCCTCGAAGACCAGGCGCTGCGCTCGATCCTGCGCCAGACCGACGAGGCGCTCGATCGCCAGGATTACGCCGCGGCGCGGCAGTTGCTCGCCGGTGTCAGCCGGGCCGGCCGGCGTGACAAACGGTATGCGTTCGAAGTCGCCGATCTCGAACGGCTGCAGGGGCACTATGCGGCCGCGCGCGCCGCGCTGGCGCCGGTGCTGGCCGCCACGCCGAACGATCCGGACGCGCAATTGGCGCTCGCCCGGGTGCTGGAGCAAAGCGGCGATCGCCGCTCGGCGCTCGATCTCGTGCGCACAGTGATCGACGGCGCGGCACCCGACGACGTCGATACGCGGCTGTCCGCGGCGCGCCGGCTGGCGGCATTGCGCCGCCCGCAGGAAGCGGAGCAGATCACCTCGGCCTTGCGGGTTGCCTATCCGGCGCGGCCTGACGTGACGGTGCAAAGCGGACGCCTTGCCGAGGATCTGGGCCAGTACGAGGAAGCCGAATCGCTGTACCGTCTGTCGTTGACCCAGGAACGCGCGGCGGAGGTGACGGCCGGCCCCGACGGCACGCCCGCGCAAGCCGCGCTGGCCGATCTGCAGCAACGCCGCAACCCGGAGATCGAGACAGCGTGGATACCCGCCTATAAGTCGGGCGACGCCGGCATTTCGCAGTTTCGCGCGTGGCAAGCGCCCGTGTACCTGCAGATTCCCTATCGCTACGACGGCCACTTTTTCCTCCACGCCGATACGGTTCATATCGATGCCGGCACGCTCGATGTCGACCACGCCAACCCGTCCACGCTCGACGCGTTCGGCACCCTCGGCGTGGCCGACAATCTGCTGCAGCAGGCGCGCTCGCCCGGCATTCCAGCTGGGACGATCGCGGACTACGTGGACCGCAAGTATCTGCATCAGTGGGCCACCGGCGTCGCGCTTGGCGCCGGCTATACGTCCGACGCATGGCGCTTCGACTTCGGCACGACGCCGCTCGGTTTTCCCGTGCATTACATGGTTGGCGGCGTGCGCTACCAGTTCGATGCGGGACCGGCGAGCTTTTCGATCAGCGGCTCGCGCCGTCCGGAGACGAGCAGCCTGCTGTCGTACGCGGGCATGCACGATCCGGTGACCGGCGCCGTGTGGGGCGGGGTGCGCCGCGATGGCATCGACTTCCATACGTCGGTCGATGTCGGCACGACCAGCGTGTTCGCCGATGTCGGCGCGGGGATGCTGACTGGCCGCAACGTGGCGAGCAACCAGGCAGTCACCCTGCGCACCGGCTTCACGCTGCCGGTCTACCAACGCGTCAACACGCTGGTAAGCACGGGGCTGGTCGGCAACGTCTGGCACTACACCAATAATCTGCGTTTCTATTCGTTCGGGCAGGGCGGTTATTACAGCCCGCAACGCTATCTGTCGCTCGGCGTGCCGATCGAATGGGCGGGCCGGCGCGATGCGCTGAACTGGGACCTGACGGCCAACGTCGGCGTGTCGAATTCGTATGAGAAGGACTCGCCGTATTACCCGAACGGTTTGCCCGCGCTGAACAGTGCGTCGCCTGCGCTCAACAGACTGTGGAATACGGCGAGCTCGGCGCCGGGTTTCAGCAACCTCGTCAATACGGCCAGCTCGACACGCGGCGTGGCGTTCTCGTATGGATTGAGCGGCATCGTGCAGTACCGCTTCAATCCGTATCTGGTGGCGGGCGCGCAACTGAGCATCGACCGTTCGCACGACTACGCACCGAGTTCCGCGTTGCTGTACATGCGCTACACCTTCGACGGGCGCAAGCAGGACAACAGTCTGTCGCCGAGGCCCGTGCGCCTCTACTCCAGCTTTTGAGCGGCGCTGCAATGAGATCAGGGAGGCCACGCGTGAACACCGCTACGAATTCACTCAAGCCGACGCCGGCCGGCGCGTTTGTGCGACGCCTGCTGCAGGTTGTCCGCCGCGCGGAATCGGAGCGCGGCGCGTGGCCGGTCGGCCAACTGGCGATCGATGCGCTCCCCGGCGAATGGGCCACGCTCGAAGCCGGCAAGCTCTACGCGGTCTACGCCGCTGCGCGCACGCCGGGCGCCGACGCGCTGCTCTGGGAAAGCGCGCGCCAGGCGCAAGCGCGCGACGTCACGGTGGTGCTGGCACGTGCTCGCGCACAGGTCGCGAGGCGCCTGCGCGAACTTGGTTTCAGCGCCAACGCGCCGGCTTCCGGTTGGCCGCGCAACCTGAGCGTCCTCGCGATGCCGCCAGCCGGCGGCGCCTCGGCCGGTTCCGCCGGCACAGGCGTCCATGGCGTCCCGCCGGTCGCGCTTGCCAGGGTGTTCGGCGGTCTGCGCGCGCTCAAGCGCTTCGGCTTCCGTTCGCGTTCGCTGTATTTCGTCGAAGGCGCCGAGCGCTGGTTCAACTGGGAGGATCCGGCCGCACTCGCACGGGAAGGCCGAATGCTCGCGAACTGGTGCGCGGTGCGCAACATCACGCTGGTGTTGCTGCTGGGTTCGCCATCGGACGCCGATGCCGACTTCGCTGCCGATTCGCCGTTCGTCGAGCCCGCGTTCAACAGCGCAGCGGCGCAGCATGGCCGCAACGAATTTCACGCGGCCTGCGCGGGCGTCGCGCGGATGGAGCACACCCACGGCGAGTTGCTATGGCATGTGGATTTCTGGCGCTCGGGTCGCACGCTCGTCACCGGTGACGTGCGTTCGCTGCGCTTTACCGATGACGGCCGGCTGAGTGTCGCGTCCGATGCGCTCGGCAACGGCGACGCGCGAGGCGATGGGATGCTGGCGCGCGACGAACAGCGGGTGGTGGTCAGCCGCGCAGTGGTGCGCGGACACGAGGCGTGGGTGCCGTCGAACTGGGAAGTGCTGGCCGATCAGAAGGCCGTGCTCGCCGCGTGTGTCGACGCACAGGCGGCGACCGTGGTGCTCGATTACGCCGGCGGCGCGCAACTCGATGCGCTGTGCGCGGCGATCCACGCGTTGCGCCGGCAGGCCGGGCGCGCGTTGAAGATCGTCGTCGCCGAACGGGGTGAAGTGCTGCGCCATCAATACGAACTGCTGGTGCTGACGCTCGGCGCCAACCTGGTGCTGGGCCGCGATCTGCCGTTCTCGCGGATGCAGTCGCTGCTGCAATCGTTGCAGGGACAACTGCACACGCGACCGATCGCCGCCGACTATCGAACCTCGCTCAGCGCTGCGCTGAGCGAGGACGTATTGGGCTATCTGCCCGCCGGCACGTTCTGCGAGCGGGTGCGCGCGGTGCTCGAACGCAGTGCTGTGCTGCAGCTGCCGCATGTGCTCGTCAAGCTCACGCTGCGGCCTCAATGCGCGCACGTCGAAGCGCTAAGAAGCTGCGTGCCGCGCCGTGCGGGCGACGTCTTCACGGCCGATGCCTCGCACCTGTACGTGTTCCTGTTCGCGTGCCGGCTGGCCGACGGGGACGCTGCGCTGGCCCGCATCTTCAACGTGCCGGTCGAGCGGATCGCGGGCGACATCGTGCATCTGGCGGAGCAGAGCATCGGCAACGAATTGAATGCGCTCGCCGCGGCGAGCCGGCGCACGCCGATCGCCGACTACAGCGATCTGTTCGCCACGCCGTTTCGCAATCAGACCGCCCCGCCGGCCACAGCCGCGCGCGCCGGCACCGTTTTGCCGGCCGGGGATGGAATGTCCACGGCCGGGCAGCTCGCCGCGGTGGAGCAGGCGCTCGAGGCTGCGCGTGCGGAAGCGGAGCGGGCGCTCGGGCCGGAGGCGGGCCACGAAGCAGGGCAGGCCGAGGCGTCTGGGCCAATCGCACCGAGGCCGCTGCAGCCGCTGCAGCCTCCGCCAGCGCCAGCGCCGCGCACGGCCCCGCCGCAACGCCGTGCCGAGCCGTATGCGATGCCGTTGCGCAAGAAGGAGAGCGAGTAATGGGATTTCTGTTGATCTGTTTTGTAGCCGGTCTGATTCTCGCGATCCCCGTGTGGATCGTGTGGCAGCGCGCCGGCTCGCATCGCGGTCTCGCGGCGATGCGCCGCTTCGATCCGAGCAATGCGGTGCCCTGCGAAATCGAGCCGGTTGCATTGCGCGCGCGTCTGTTGCCTGACACTGAGCGCCCCGCTGGGGAGACGTCATGAAGACGATTGCTGTCGTCTCCACCGCCGGCGGGACAGGCCGCACGACCCTGAGCGCCGCGCTCGCCGTGCTGCTCGCGCGGCGCGGCCATGCCGTGGTCGCGCTCGATTTCGATCCGCAGAATATGCTCGGCGCGCACCTCGGTCTCGATTGCCTCGCGCCGGCCGGCCTTGCGCAAGCCATGCTCGACGAAAACGAAGCGTGGCATGCGCACACGTGGCGCAATAACGAAGGCGTGCTGTTCGTTCCGTACGGCGCGGTGTCGCTCGAACAAAGCGCGCGCTGCGATGCGCGCCTCGCAGCCGAACCGCAGTGGCTCGCGAATGCGCTCGCGCAACTCGATCTGCCGGGCGACGGCGCCGTGCTCATCGACACGGCCCGCTATCCGTCGCAGCAAGGCGAGCAGGCCGTGCGGAGCGCCGATCTCGTGCTGTGCGTGACGCCGCCCGAAGCGGCCGCCTGCGCGACCCTGGTTGCGCGGCTCGACGCGTTGCGGCGCGGTGGCGCGAACCTGCGGATCATCGTCAACCGGCTGAATCCGGCGCGCGACATGCAGCGCGACGCGCTGGCGATGCTGGGCGCCGCGCTCGGCGACGGCCTGCCGCTCGCGCAGCGCGTGCATCTGGACGCGGCCTTGCCCGAATCTTTCGCACGCGGCACGTGGCTGTTCGACGACGCACCGCATTCGCAGACGTCGCACGATCTGCAGGGCCTCGCGAATTGGCTTCATGCGTGGCTCGCCGCCGCGCTGACTGACGCGCCGGCGGCAAACGCGCGCCGCGCGGGCGAGCGGCCATGAACGGGCCCGTCTCCGCCGGCCGCCATGCGCGCACGCTGCGCCAGCGCGCGCTCGAGTGGTTCGCGCGCGGCCTCGGGCTGCCGGCGGAGCGCACGGCGCTCGACTGGTTCGTGCGGGTGTTTTTCCAGCCGCCGGCAGCCGGCAGGGCGGACCTCGCGCGACTGTGGAGTCGTGCTGCCGTGCTGCATCTGGCCGCGCAGTGGGGCGTGCTCGAACCGGATCGCCTGCGTGCGTGGGTGTGGCGCGCGTTCATCCGGGCGCCGAAGCCGCACGCCCCGACGGGCAGGCCCCAAGTGCGCGCGGCGCTCGCGTGGATCGACCGCTGGCTCGTGCCGGTGCTGCTGCGCTGGCGGCGCGTGCGCCAGCGCATCGAAGCGATGCTGCCGAGCCTGCCGTGGCAGCGCTGGGGCATGCAGCTCGAAGCCGGCACCCAGCGCATCGGCCACATTCGCTGGCTCCTGCCGCTCATCGTGGTGGTGGGCGCGGTCTTGTGGGCCATGATCGGCACCTCGCCGCTGTCGACGGACGGCCAGTTCGAATTCTTCGCGGTGCTGGTGGTCGTGGCGCTGGTGGTGCGCCGCTTCCATGGCCGCATGCCCGTGCTGATCCTGACGACCCTGGCCTTGCTTGCGATGGTGCGCTACATCTGGTGGCGCGTCACGCAGACACTGTCGTTCCAGACCCCGGGCGAGGCGATTCTCGGCTATCTGCTGTTCGGCGCCGAAGCGTACACCTGGGTCATTCTGCTGCTCGGCTTCGTGCAGACCGCATGGCCGCTCAACCGTACGATTGCCGAGTTGCCCGCCGACACGTCGAGCTGGCCGACGGTCGACATTTATATTCCGACCTATAACGAACCCTTGACGGTGGTGCGGCCGACCGTGTTCGCCGCCCAGGGTATCGACTGGCCGGCGGACAAGCTGAAGGTCTATCTGCTCGACGACGGCCATCGCGAGGAATTCAGGAATTTCGCACGCGATGCCGGTATCGGCTACATCACGCGTGACGACAACCAGCATGCGAAAGCGGGCAACATTAACCGTGCGCTCGAAAAAACGCACGGCGAGTACATTGCAATCTTCGATTGCGATCACGTACCGACCCGCTCGTTTCTGCAAACCACGATGGGCACGTTCCTGCGCGATGCCCGATGCGCGATGGTGCAGACGCCGCATCATTTCTTCTCGCCCGATCCGTTCGAGCGCAATCTCGGCACCTTCCGCCGCGTGCCCAACGAAGGCAATCTGTTCTACGGGCTCGTGCAGTCCGGCAACGACCTGTGGAATGCTTCGTTCTTCTGTGGATCGTGCGCGATCATCAAGCGCACGGCGCTCAACGAAATTGGCGGGATCGCGGTCGAAACGGTCACGGAAGACGCGCACACCGCGCTCAAGCTGCACCGGCGCGGTTATACGACCGCGTATCTGCCGACCGTGCAGGCAGCCGGCCTCGCCACCGAGAGTCTCGCCAGCCACATCAAGCAACGCACCCGGTGGGCGCGCGGCATGGCGCAGATTTTCCGCATCGACAATCCGTTTCTTGGCCGCGGTCTGGGTTTCTTCCAGCGCCTGTGCTACGGCAACGCGATGCTGCACTTCTTCTATGGCGTGCCGCGGCTCATCTTCCTGACCATGCCGATGGCGTACCTGTTCTTCCAGATGTATTTCATCAACGCGTCCGCGACCACCATCGCGGGTTTCGTGCTGCCTTACATCGTGCTCGCCAACATCGCGAACTCGCGGATGCAGGGCAAATTCCGCCATTCGTTCTGGGCAGAAGTCTACGAATCGGTGCTCGCGTGGTACATCGCGCTGCCGACCACGGTGGCGTTTTTCAGCCCGAAGCACGGCAAGTTCAATGTGACCGACAAGGGCGGGCGCATCGACGAAGGCTACTTCGACTGGGCGGTGTCGAAACCGTATCTGGTGCTGCTGGCGCTGAATGGCTGCGCGCTGATGGCGGGCGTGTACCGGCTGACGTTCGGGCCGGGTGGTGAAACCGCGACGATCATGATGAATGTGTTCTGGACGCTCTACAACCTCGTGATGCTCGGTGCGGCGGCGAGCGTGGCGCGCGAGGCGAAGCAGGTGCGCGTCACCCACCGTATCGCAATGCGGGCCGCGGCGACGCTGCTGCTCGTGGACGGTACGACGGTGGCGTGCACCACCAGTGACTATTCGACCGGCGGTCTCGGTCTCGAAGTCGTTCCGGCGTTGCCGCTCGCGCTCGGCGACAGCCTCGGCGTGTGTCTGAGCCGTGGCGACCGGCAGTTCCATTTTCCGGTGCATGTGAGCCGCTATGTGGGCTCGCACCTCGGTGTGCGCTTCGAAGGCCAGACGCTCGAACAGGAGCGGCAGATGGTGCAATGCACCTTCGGCCGCGCCGACGCCTGGCTCGACTGGGACGAACAGACGATCGAGGACGCGCCGCTGCGTGGCCTGAAAGAGGTGCTGACGATGGGCATCGAAGGTTATTCGCGGCTGCTGAACGGCGCGCTGCGCGCGCTTCAGTCGCTGCTCGCGCTGGACCGTACACGCTATTAATGCCGATGGCGCGTGCGCCCGGCCAATGAGAGAACTCCGACCATGACGCTGTGGAACCTGTATTTCATCATCAAGCTGTACCTGTTTGCGGGCGGGCATCTACAGCCGGTGTGGATCGCCAACATCGGATTCGCGCTGGCGCTGGTGGCGAGCGCGACGCTGCGCCACCTTGGATGGCGCGTCCTGCGCAACCTGCTCGGTCTCGCGATCGGCATCCCGCTCATGTACCACGAAGCGAAAGTGCCGCCGTTCTTGCGCCTGACCGAAGAATTCGGCAACCTCACCACCTTCAGTTTCGACTATTGGCTCGAACTCGCGCAGCGTTTCTTGCCGCCCATGCTGATGCTCACCGCGCTTGGCGGGCTGGTCGGCTATCTGATCGTCAACCGCTGGCTGCGGGTGGCGACTTTCGTGCTGCTCGCGCTGGTCGCGATTCCGCTGTGGCAGCAGGGCACCGCGATGTACGCGCGGCTGCAGAGCGAACCAGCCACGGCCGCATCCGGCAATGCGCTTGCCGCGCAGCCACTCGACCATAACGCGGCGCTGTCGGCCTTCCGCACGCAGGAATCGCAACGGCAAGTTACCTTCGGCCATGTCGGCACCGATGCGAAGACGCAGTTCGACGTGATCGTGCTGCATATCTGTTCGTTGTCCTGGGACGACCTCGACGCGGTGAAGGCGCGCAATCACCCGATGCTGAGCCACTTCGACTATCTGTTCACCCACTTCAGCACGGCGGCGAGCTACAGCGGACCGGCCGCGATTCGGGTGCTGCGGGCGAGCTGCGGACAGGAAGCGCACGCGGATCTCTACAAGGACGCGCCGCAGCAATGCCACCTGCTGGCCGACCTGGCGCAGGCCGGCTACACGCCGCAGACGATGCTGAATCACGACGGCCACTTCGACAACTTCCTGCAACTGGTGAACGACAACACCGGTGTGCCGAATGTGCCGATGATCTCGAACGCGAGCGTGCCGGTCGCGATGCATGCCTTCGACGGATCGGCCATTCACGACGATTACGCGACGCTCGCCAACTGGTATGCGCAGCGCGCAAGTACGCCGGGCCCGGTCGCGCTTTACTACAACACGATCAGCCTGCACGACGGCAACCGTCTGCCGAACAGCAATCTGTCGAGTATCGACTCGTACCCGCAGCGCGTGAACAAGATGATGAGCGACTTCGACCGCTTTGCGGATCTGATCGCGGCCTCGGGGCGGCGCGCGGTGATCGTGTTCGTGCCGGAGCATGGCGCGGCGCTGCACGGGGATGCGAATCAGGTCGCGGGTCTGCGTGAAATCCCGACGCCGCGCATCGTGCAAGGACCGGCAGGCGTGCGGCTGGTCGGCTTCCAGGGCAATCATGGGCCGACCACGGTGATCGACAACCCGACGAGCTTCCTCGCGATTGCCCAACTGCTGTCGAACCTCGTTTCGAACAGTCCGTTCAAGCCGGGCGTGAGCCTGGCGCAGTACGCCGCCAATCTGCCGCAAACGCAGATGGTCGGCGAGAACGAAGGAACCGTGACGATGAAGACGGCGTCGGGTTACGTGGTCAAGACACCGGACGGCATATGGGTGGACGGCAAATGACACTAGCCAATGCTGAAGCGAGGGCGCAGGCGAGCAGCTGGCCGGTGGACGATATTACCGGCCTTGGGCGCCGGTTGCCCGAAGTCGATCCGGCCACGTACTTCGACGAACAGGCGCGGGAGTCGTATCAGCTGTCGCTCGTGAAATGGCCGGTGCTCGCCCGGCTGATGAATCTCGCGCCGCGCGACGAGGCCGCGGCGTCCTCGGTGTCCTCGGCGTCCTCGGCGTCCTCGGTGTCCGATATACACCAACCCGCGCAAGCGGCAGCGGCCGGCTAGGCGTTCGCGCGGCGGCGCGCCGGCCGGCGCGTGTCCTCGGGCGGCGTGCGCCAGGCTCACCGCAACTGCGTCACTGCCAACAGCAACACCATGCTGCCGATCGCGCCATCCAGCACGCGCCACGCGCTCGCCCGGCGAAACAGCGGCGCCAGCGCACGGGCGCCGTAACCCAGACCGATAAACCAGACCCCGCTCACCGCCATCGCGCCGAGCGCGAACGCCACCCGTGCGCCGTCCGGTTCGCGCGCGCCAGCCGTGCCGATCAGCAGAAAGGTGTCGAGATACACGTGCGGATTGAGCCATGTGAAGGCCAACGTCATCAGAACGATCGGCATCGCGCGTTGCACGGCTGCCGTGCCCGGCGCCGCACCGCTTGCATTGGCGTCCAGCACCGCATGGCCCGGCCGCACCGCGCGCCGCAGCGCGTTGATGCCGAACCATGCCAGATAGGCGAGCCCGACATACAGCATCGCGTGGACGAAGACCGGATAGCGCTCCACCAGCACGGACGCGCCGCCGACACCGGCGCCGATCAGAATGAAGTCCGACAGCGCGCACAGCGCAACGATCTTGCCGACGTGCGAGCGCATGATGCCCTGCCGGAGCACAAAGGCGTTCTGCGCGCCGATCGTCACGATCAGCGACGCGCACAGGGCGGCACCGTGGGAAAAAGACAGCCAGTTCATAATCGATCCAGTAGACGGGGGAAGCGAACGAGACTAGTCTGCGGTTTTGCTGCTCATAAGAGAAGCTAATTTACTTAATGCTGATTAAGGAACGCTAATGCTCGACTATGCATTGCTCGATGCACTGGCCGCCGTGGTGCGGCACGGTTCATTCGACCGTGCGGCCAGCGAACTGAATGTGACGCCCTCAGCTGTCTCCCAACGGGTCAAGCTGCTGGAGGAGCGGGTGGGCAGCGTGCTCGTGAAGCGCGGCCAGCCGTGTGTCGCGACCACCTCGGGCGCGCTGTTGTGCCGCCATACCGAACGCGTGCTGTTGCTGGAAGCGGAACTCGCCAGCCGGCTGCCGGCGCTGCCCGGCGCGCTGGTGGAACCGTGGCCGGCGCTGCGCGTGGCGGTCAACGACGATAGCGTGGGCACCTGGTTTATCGATGCGGTGGCGCAATTCTGCGTCGAACGGGAGATGCTGCTCGATCTGGTGATCGACGACCAGGACCACACCGCGCAGCGGATTCGCGACGGCAGCGTGCAAGGCGCGGTCACCACGCAAGCCGAGCCGGTGCAGGGCTGCCGCTCGACACGCCTCGGACGGATGCGCTATCTGGCGGTCTGCACGCCGGCGTTTCGCGAGCGCCATTTTGCTGACGGCGTCACGCGCGAGGCGCTGCGGCGGGCGCCTTGCGTCGATTTCAATCCAAAGGATCAGCTGCAAAAGCGCTTCATGCGCCGCATCACGCGGGCGGAATTGGACCCGCCCCTGCACTGGATTCCGCACGTCGCCGGCTTTTTGCGCGCCTGCGTGACGGGACTTGGCTGGGGCATGTGCCCGGAACGGATGATCGCGCCGCATCTGGCCAGCGGCGAGTTGGTGGACATGGCGCCCGGCAAGCATATCGACGTCGATCTCTACTGGCAGAGCTGGCGCTTGTCGATCGGCTGGCTCGACGATTTCGGCGCGGTGCTGCGCAAGCGGGCGACGGAGTTTCTCGATTGAGCGCCGCCGCTGCCGCCCCGCGCTAGCGGCGCACCGGCCACTGCTTATACTCGACGCGCACACCGCTGGCCCCCGCCCGCGCCGCGTAACGGTCGACCACCTGATGCACGTCGTGGTCGATATGATCGGCGTGGGTGGCATCGAGAATCAAGGTCGCCCCTGACGGAATCTGCCCGAGATAGTGCTTCAGCTGCGGTGTGCAGAAGAACGTCGCGCTCTTGCGCACGCTCAGCAGATAGTGGTCGCCGTCGTGCGTCAAACTCAGCACACGGCGGATGTTGCGCTCAACCACCAGCACGACGCTCAATGCGAAGCCGATCGCAATCCCGATCAGCAGATCGGTCGTCAGCACGCCCACGATGGTGCCGGTAAAGGGCACGAACTGCGCGAAGCCAGCCTTGCCCATCGACACGAACAAGGTCGGCCTGACGAGTTTATAGCCGGTATGAATCAGGATCGCCGCGAGACATGCGAGTGGAATCATATTGATCACACTGGTCAACGCGAGGCAGGCGATCAGCAGCATGACGCCATGCGTCACGCACGACAGGCGGCCGCGCGCGCCGGCATGCAAATTGGCCGCGCTGCGCACCACCACGGCAGTGAGCGGCAAGGCGCCGAGCATGCCGGCGAGCAGGTTGCCGACGCCTTGGGCTTTCAGCTCGCGATCAGGCGCCGCTTTTTGTTGTTTCGGGTCGATCTGCTCGAGTGCTTCGAGACTCAGCAAAGTCTCCAGACTCGCGACGATCGCGATCACCATGGCCACGCGCCATACATCGGGATTGAGCCACTGCGTGAAATCGGCGAACGTGAATGCCTGGCTCAGGGCATCCCATGAGCCGAGCGGCGGCATGGCCACGCGCTGTGTGGAGGCAAGCGCCACGTCCGCGGCGAGCATGTCGGCGAGTGCGGTCGCCGCGATGCCGAACGACACGACGGCGAGCGGCGCGGGAATCGCGCGCACGAGTCTGAAGGCGCGACAGGCCGGCGTCTCCCACGCGAGGAGAATGGCCAGTGAGACGAGCGCCAGCAACGGTATGGCGGCGGATGTCTCGCCGTTGGCGAGCCCCACTGCCAGCGGCAACTGATTCACGATCAGCAGAATGCCGATCGCGGCGAGCATGCCGTTGATTACCGGAGGCGGCACGTAACTGGCCAGTTTGCCGGCCCGTAAAAAACCGAATAGCACTTGCAAGGCGCCCGCCAGCGCCAGCGCGGTCAGAAACGCGGAGAAGCTGCCAAGCGTGGCAAGCGCCTGCACGACGATTACCACGAGGCCCGCCGCGGGTCCGCTTACGCTAAGCCGCGAACCGCTCAGCAGCGCCACCACGAGCCCACCGATCACGCCCGCGAGAATGCCGGCGAACGGCGCGACGCCCGAGGCGGTCGCAATGCCGAGGCACAGCGGCAGCGCGATCAGGAATACGCTGATGCCGGCCAGCAGGTCGGTGCGCCAGGCGGATGCCGGGCATGCTTTAGGGGAAGGTGTATGAGGTGGCGTGGCGTGAGCTTGTGTCATCGTGAGACTTGCCTCGAAGCTGGGGAGTCGAACTGCGGGAGGAGGGCGGCGCTCGCAACGCAGGCGGAGCGCCGCATGAGGCGTGGCGGAATCGCGCGGCGATCGCGTCGCCGTTTCGCTTGCGCCGATCGAACGGCGCGTGCGGGTCCGGCGTTCAGCCGGCTGCCTCGTGGGCATCGGCCGTATCGCCGAGCGCCCATTGCGGGTCGGTCAGCGCCTTCAGGCGGCCGTCGTGCATCGAAAAGATCCAGCCGTGAATCTGTACCGCGCGCCGTGCGTCTTGAATCAGCGGCAGCGCGTGCAGTGCCTGCACCTGGGCCAGCACGTTGAGCTCCGCGAGCCGGTCGGCGCGTTCGTCGAAATCCTCCAGCAGACGGAGTTCCGTTGTATGCAGCGCGGCCAGCCGGCGAATCGGCTCGATGCGGCGATTGACGTTCGGCAACGCGGCCGCCGGCGGCCGCAACGCCGCTTGCACACCGCCGCAGCAATGATGGCCGCAGACGATGATGTGCTGCACGCGCAGGACGACGAGCGCATATTCGAGCACGCTCGCGAGACTGTCGTCGTGCTCGCCGACCAGATTCGCGATATTGCGGTGAACGAAGATCTCACCGGGCATGGCGCGGGTCACGGCTTCCGGCACGCGGCTGTCGGAGCAGCCGATCCACAACACATTGGGCCGCTGGTCGTTGGCAAGGCGCTGGAAGTAGGCGGGATCGCGGGTGCTGATTTCGTCGGACCAGGCGAGGTTTTCGACCAGCATGCGTTGAGGGTAGGTCATCGGTGCTCCTTGTGTCGTTGTGTCCGCATCAGTCGTTGCTGGCCCAGTAACGCTCCAGAATCTGGTGGCGGGCGCGGTTCGCGTCTATGGTGCGCTGGCTCGGCGGATAGTCGGCCTCGGTGGTTGGAATGGTTCCCGCGCGGCGTGCCTCGATGAGCTCCTGGCGAACCTGTGCGCGTGTTTTCCCGACTTGGGGTGGCGGCGCAGCATACGCGTTTTGTGACGATGAAAGATCGCTCGGGTTGGCGTTGCCCGATGCTAAAAGGTTATCGCTATCGGCCAGCGCTGTGGTGGACAGTGCGCTCAAGAGAAGGGTGGTTAGAGCAATCTGCTTTGATTTCATTTGTCTCTCCATAAATGATTTGCATGCCGAAGTTGTATTCCGGCATGTCAGTCATTCTGCTGTGAGAGCCATGAGGCGACGGTGATCCTCGGATGAAAATTCTGTCATCTGCCTTTATTTGCGGTGCCGTCTGCGGAGTTTCTCGCGCTGCATGGCAAGCAGCGACAGTGTGGAGGGCCGCTTCGGAAAGCGCAGGCTAAATGTGGTTCGCACGTGAGGGATGCTCTCGACGCTGCACTCGCCGCGGTGTTCGTTCATGATCGACTTGACGATGGCAAGTCCAAGGCCGGTGCCGCGTGCTGAGTTGTAGCGCGCCGGATCGACGCGATAGAAGCGGTCGAAGATTCTTTCCAGGTGCGGCTCGGCGATGCCGACGCCGCTGTCGGAGACCGATAGCTGAACGTAGCGGCGCAGCCTCGCGCAATGCAGTTCGACTGTGCTGCCGCGCGGTGCATGCGTCAATGCATTCGAAACCAGATTGCTCAGCGCGCGCTGCACGAGCAGCACGTCGCCTTCGAAGTGTGCGTCGCCCGTCACGACGATCTCCACGCCTGCGTCCGCCGCCATGCTTTCGTAGTAGCCCGTGACTCGCAACGCTTCGCTGCGTGCATCGACTCGTTGCAGCGATAAGCGGCGTTGCGCGCTGTCGGATCGGGCGAGGAACAGCATGCTGTCGATCAGACGTGACAGGCGCTGGAACTCGTCCACGCTCGACTCGATCACCGCCCGGTAGTCGTCGGCCGAACGGGGTTGTGAGAGGGCGACTTGCGCTTCGGCCAGCAGGTTGGTTAGCGGTGTACGCATGTCGTGTGCGAGGTCGGAAGAAAACTGCGTGAGACGTGTGAAGGATTCGTGCAACCGCGCCAGCATACGGTTGAAGGCGTGGCTCAATTCCTTGAGTTCACCCGGCATGTCACGTTCGGGCAACGGTCGCGTGAGACGGCTGCTGGAAATCTGTTCGGCGCGGGCAGTCAGCCGGGCCAGCGGGCGCAACCCGAAACGGGCGATCCACCAGGCCAGCAGCGCGTTGACCAGCGTGCCGATCACGCTGACGAACAACACGTTGAGCGCGTAGGCGCGCAGCAATGCCGTCTCGACGCTGCCGTCGTATTGCACCACCACCCGCACGCGCGTGCCGGATTCGCCACCGAGCGGCGCCATCGCCACCAGGAAGCGCCTGGACGTGCCTTCAACCTTCACCTGCACAGGGGCGATGCCGGCGCGCACCGCAAGCGTCTCGGCATTCGGCCAGTAGCCGTTGGTGCGGATGAGCGGCGCGCCAAGTGTGTCGAATAGTGCGATGTCGAGATTCTGGTGGCCATGCAACTGTTCGTACCAGGCCTCGCGATCGGCGCGGACCGCGTCGAGTCCGGGCATTGTTTGCAGGCTCAACTGCAGGGCGGTGAGGGTTGCCGTCATCTCGCGCGCGGAGGTCGAGTCGATCCGCATTTTCAGGCCGTGATACAGCAGCACCCCGTTGAATGCAAGCAGTAAGGACGTCGATACCGCGAACAGAATCGAGAGCCGGGCCCTCAACGTGCGCGGTATGAGTGGCGCGAACGGCCTGGTGAGTCGCTTCGCTATCGACGCCAGAAAAGAGCAGGGCAAGTGCCACTTCATCGCGCTTCGCTGCAGCGTTCTTCCAGCACGTAGCCCATGCCGCGCACAGTGTGGATCAGCTTCGGTTCGTAGTTGTCGTCGACTTTGGCGCGTACGCGTCGGATCGCGGCGTCAACGACATTGGTCTCACTATCGAAATTCATGTCCCACACCTGCGATGCGATGGTGGAGCGGGACAGGATTTCGCCTTGGCGGCGCATCAACAGCCATAGCAACGCAAATTCCTTTGCAGTCAACAGGATCGTGTCGCCCTGGCGCGTAGCCTTGCGGCGCTTGAGATCGAGTGCGAGATCCGAGACGTGCAGCGAGGCGGCTTCGCGCCCATGGCCGCGCCGCAAGATCGAGCGGACGCGTGCCAGCAATTCGGCGAAATCGAAGGGCTTGACCAGATAGTCGTCGCCGCCCATTTCAAGACCTCTAACTTTGTCGTCCAGGTCGTCGCGCGCGGTGAGCAGCAGCACCGACGTGGAACGTTCGTGGCGCAGGTTTCTCAGCACGGTCCAGCCGTCCTGGCCGGGCAGCATGACGTCGAGGATGATCAGGTCGTAGTCCTCGGTCAGCGCGAGATGCTGGCCGGTCACGCCGTCTTCCACCCAGTCGGCGACAAATCCCGCTTCTGTCAGGCCCTTTCGGAGGTAGGTGCCAGTTTTCGCTTCGTCCTCGACGATCAGAATTCGCATGGTCTTTCTCCTGGTGACGCCCTCTGCGCCGCACCGCGCTAGCGGTGCGACAAGTGAGAGCCGCGCGGACAGGGCCGCGCCTCGCGCCGTGAGTGGCGCTAAATGCGAGCGGATAGGTGCACCCTTTGCGACGACGCAAGCGGATGAGTACCAGTGCCAATGAGCCGCATGCCTTGCTCGCCACGGTTGAGGCAACATGGATGCGCGCAGTGGTTCAGGTTGAGACGTGTGAGTCTGGCGATCGGGATTGAAGCTGCCGATGCGGTTGCGCGAATACGGGCGGTTGCGCTGCCGATTGCAGACAGCGCAACCGGCGAGAGACGGATCGTTTTGATGTGCTCTTTCATAGCGTCAGGCATGCATGGGATCTTCCCGAGGCGGCGACTAATTTTGAGACACTTGGTCGCGGAAATCGGGTAGGCATGTTTGTCATGGCCTACTGAACGTATGCAGTACTTATACCATGATGAGATAGAAAATAGTTTTCGCTACTTCAGGTGCGCCATGAGTTGAAAGATGGTGGGCGGCTGCCGGGTCGGCGGTGTCGATCAAGTCCAGGCTGCCTGCGGAAAGCGTCAACGTGCGGTCGCCCGGCGGGGGCACGCGCTGAGGACGCGAAAATCGTGTGAGATCAGTGAGGTTGCCTTGGAGCCATTCAGCTCGCAGTGCTTGTTGCCGGATATCCAGCGATGGTGCATCAGTCTGGGCGAGTGGTGCTGCATTGCGGCAAGCAATTCGAGCGATAGCAAGCCGTGCGTGATCGGCGAACTGGGGCGATTCAACGGCGTGACGATTGCGGATGCGGGGGGCGACGCGCCACCGTTGAACAGATGAGCAGGTTGGCTCAGCCAGAACGCTAGCGAGCCGATCGCGATGGCCATCAAGGCAGTCGTCAGAGAGAGCTTCTCGCCTTTGCATCCACAGAACCGCATCTTGAGCGCCGACACAACCGCTTTCACCGTAGAAGCGCGCATCGCCACGGAGTGCATTGATTGAATACGTAGCATGAGGGTTCGGTTCGAAGTCGGGAGCGTTAATCGTATGAATGCCTCGCCGACATCAGGATGAGAACAACGTGACAAATTCGTCATGCGGCGCTTCGAACGTTCATTGCGTCGATGTAAATATGCGCGACGGATTTGTCATGGGGTGCTCACACTCGTGCAACGGCCTACGTTCAGGATTGGAACTCAGTCAAACGGAGAACGAATCATGACGAAGGTGCTCAATGCAGCCGGATCACCGGGTGCACGCGTCGGCGCAGCCAATGGCTCGCCGAATCGAGCGCCATGCGTGCGAAGCCGGTCAGCGTCATCACGTGGCGGCGATAAATGAGCTTGTAGACGGCAGTGGCTAGCCAGCCGTCGACGAACACCGGCTGCGTCAGCAAGCTGTTGCTCAGGCTGCCGATTGTGCCTTCGCGGCCGAAACCGACCAAGGTGCCGGCGTCGCGATAGACGAACTCCGGTAAGGGCTCGCCCGCTATCCTGCACTTCAGCGCACGCGCCAGAAACAGCGCCTGCTGGTGCGCGACCTGAGCGCGCGGCGCCAGAAACGCGTCCGCGTGTTCCGAAGAAGGGCAGGCCGCGCAATCGCCGAGGCCGAATATGTTCGCGTCGTTCGTGCATTGCAGGGTGCGGTTCACCTGCACCTGGGCGTTGCGATTCACGGCGATGCCGTCGAGCGTGCGCAACACCGGTGGCCCCGCTATGCCGGCCGTCCAGATCGCGATGTCGCTGGCGAGCGGCGCGCCTTCATTCGTCAGCACGGCATCGGCACGCACTTCGGTGACGCGCGTGGCATTCAATACGTCGACACCGAGACTGCCGAGCATCTTTTGCGCGCGCGCCGAGATCGTTTCGGACAGTGCGGGCAACACGCGCTCGCTGCTTTCGATCAGGCGGATACGGAAGTCGCGTACGGGGTCGAGTGAAAACGGGCTATAGCGGTTCAGCAGACGCACTGTGTCGCGCAACGCGGCGGCGAGTTCAACGCCTGTTGCGCCAGCGCCGATGATGTTGATCGACACCGGCGTGTCCGCCTGGGCGGTCCGCGCGCGGCGCGCATGGTTCGCGCGCAGGCAGGCGTCGAGCAGCCTGCGGCGAAACGCTTCCGCATGCGCGACCGATTCGAGCGGCAAGGCGTGTTCGGCCGCGCCAGGCACGCCGAAATATTGCGTGACGCTGCCCATTGCCAGGATCAGCGTATCGAATGCAAGCTGCCGCGACGGCAGGATTTCTCGGCCGTCGGCGTCGTGGAGCGCATTCAGGGTGATGTGCCGGCTCGTGCGATCGAGTGCGGCGAGTTCGCCCTGTTCGAATTCGAAGCCATGCCGTTGCGCCTGCACCGCGTATTGCAGTTGATGCGTGGCTGGATCGAGCTGCCCTGACGCGGCTTCATGCAGCAAGGGCTTCCAGAAATGCGTCGGCCAGCGATCCACTAGCACGATCTGCGCGAGACCGGCGCGCCCGAGCGTTTCCGACAGCCGCGTAGCGAGCCCAAGCCCGCCGACTCCGCCGCCGACGATCACGACGCGATGCGCCAGCGCTCGCGTCGATTGCTGCCCTTGCTGGGTGTGTTGCGCGGCAGAGGTTCCTTGCCGATCGTTTGCGGCCATGATCCGTATCCTCCTGAAGTTATCTGTGCTGAGCCGGTGAAGGCATTCCGGGGCAACACCCTGAATTCGTCGGCCTCATCTGTCAGGGCCAGTATAGAATCGGCTAAAACCGCAGCACAATTTAATGTTTATGCAGAACATATAGGTTTTAACTTATGCTAAAAGCCGCCACGTTCCGTCAATTGAAGACCTTGCATACGGTCGCGAAGCTCGGCAGCGTGTCGCGCGCGGCCGAAGAATTGAAGCTCACGCAACCGGCGGTGTCGCTTCAGGTGCGTCTGCTCGAAGAGGCTGCGGGGGCGCCGCTGTTGCAGCGGGTGGGCCGCGGCGTGCAGTTGACCGCAGCGGGCGAGATCCTCGCGCGTTATGCGCTGGAGATCCTGGATCTATGGAATGGCGCGGCGGACGATCTCGCCGCGTTGCACGGCGAGCAGGGCGGCACGCTGCGGATCGGCGCGATCACGACCGCTGAGTACCTGATCCCCCCATTTCTGGTGCGCTTCACCGAGTTGCGCCCGCAAGTGAAGGTGCAGTTCAAGGTCGGCAATCGAGCGGACATCATCCGCATGTTGGCCACGCACGAGATCGATCTTGCGGTGATGGGCAGCGCGCCGCGCGAATTGCGCACGGCGGCAACTGCCTTTGCGAAGCATCCCATGGCGTTCGTCGCCTCGCCCGCCCATGCGCTGATGAAGAAAAAGCGCCTGTCGTTGGACGATCTGCAAACGGCGAATCTGTTCGTGCGAGAGCGGGGTTCGGGCACGCGCTCGACCGTCGAGAATCTGTTTCGGCTGGCCGGCCACAAGCTGCATATCGGCTCCGAACTCTCGAGCAACGAGGCGATCAAGCAATTGGTCGAGGCGGGTTTGGGCGTCGCGTTTCTGTCGCTGCATGCGTGCTCGCTGGAATTTCAGGCCGGCTTGCTGGCGTTGCTGCCCTTGCCCGCCAATCCGATCGAGCGCGACTGGTACGTGATGCACGTGTCCGATAAACGCCTGCCGCACGTTGCCGGGCTGTTCCGCGATTTTCTGATCGAGCACGGCATGTCCGGCGCGGTGCCGGTGCCGCTGCCGACGGTCGCCGCGGCGAAGCGGCGCCGTCAGGCGCGTGAAGCAAGTCCGGTCTGAGGCGAGGATTCTCGCTATTCGCTTCGACGTTTGCGCTCTACCAGATAGAGGGAAGTCCCCGCGCGGCCTTTGGTTACATCCGCAAAGCCTTATGGGACGGTAATTTCAGGTTACATCGCCGGAGATCGAAGTAAAGGTTGGGCGGGCGATATTTTTGCCCGTGCCGATTGTCTTTACAGTGACGTCCAGATGTCTGAGAAAAGTGGACGCCGCATCCGCGTGGCGAATGCGAACGCGGAGAAGCGCTGGACATTCCGCGCGCACCGGCTGTCGAATGGGAATTGATCGGACCGACTTCCGCGGATGTACTCGCGGAGGGTGTCGCGAGTTTGTGGTTCTGCCTGGTGGTTTTTTTACTCATTGCCTTCAGAATAAAAAAACCGCACCTTAACGGGTGCGGTTCTTGTTAAAGCAACGGTGTGATGCAGTGTGAATCAACCGCAGTACACAAAGACTTCGTGGATCGGCAGGTCGGCCAGCTTCAGCGTGCCCGCATCGCATTGCCATGCGCCGGCGGACAGCATGTCGGTCGTATCGGAGAAAGCATTGAGGGCGTGGGGCGCCTTCCAGAATGACGTCGGCGGGATCGTGCAGGGCAGGGTTCAGGCCGGAGGCGCCGGGGCCTCTAGCGTCGATGTAAAGCCTTCGGTACCGCGACGGGCGCGCTCCGCGCCCCACTGTCTGAGCTGACACAACTCATGTAAAGGACTAATAAGCCATGCAACTGCAACACGCCAGGCAGTTTTATATCGACGGCCAATGGGTCGACCCGCAAAACCCGGCCAGCGCAGCCACGCTCGACGTGATCGATCCGTCCACGGCCACTGCGTTCGCGCAGATTTCGCTTGGCAGCGCGGCCGATGTCGACCGCGCCGTAGCCGCTGCGAAGCGTGCCTTTCCTGCCTATAGCGAGACGACGATCGCGCAGCGAATCGATCTGCTGCAAGCGATCCTCGACGTCTACCGCAAGCGCTACGACGACATGGTGCATGCGATCAGCCGCGAAATGGGCGCACCGCTGCAATATGCGAACGACGCGCAGGCGTGGACCGGCGTCGCCCATCTGGAGACGATGATCCGCACGCTCGACACGTTCGAATTCGAGTACGTGAAGAGCAGCATTCTGATCCGCAAGGAAGCGGTCGGCGTGTGCGGGTTGATCACGCCGTGGAACTGGCCGGCCTTGCAGATCGCCACCAAGGTCGTGCCCGCGCTCGCGGCCGGCTGCACGATGGTGCTCAAGCCCTCGGAACTGGCGCCGCTCTCCGGCATCATTTTCGCCGAGATCCTCGGCGAAGCGGGGGTGCCGGCCGGCGTGTTCAACCTGGTGAACGGCGAAGGCACAACGGTGGGCGAGGCGATGTCGCGTCATCCGGACATCGACATGATGTCGTTTACCGGTTCGACGCGTGCGGGCGTGCAGGTCGCGAAAGCCGCGGCGGATACCGTCAAGCGCGTGCATCAGGAACTGGGCGGCAAATCGGCCAACCTGATTCTCGAAGATGCCGATCTGAAGCAGGCCGTGATGCGCGGTACGCGTGCATGTTTCGACAACAGCGGCCAGTCGTGCGATGCGCCCACCCGCATGTTCGTGCCGCGCGCACGCCTCGCCGAGGCATTGGCGTACGCGAAGGAAGCCGCTGAAGCATTGGTCGTCGGTCCCGCGGATGCGAAGGGTATTGATCTTGGGCCTGTCATCAGCGAGCAGCAGTTCGACAAGATCCAGCGGTTGATCGGCGTGGGCATCGAAGAGGGCGCGACGCTGGTGGCCGGTGGTCCGGGCCGTCCCGAAGGCTTGAAAGAGGGCTACTTCGTGCGCCCGACGGTGTTCGGCAATGTCACGCCGGGCATGACGATCGCGCGTGAGGAGATTTTTGGACCGGTGCTGTCGATTCTCGGCTACGACTCCGAAGACGAAGCGATCGCGATGGCCAACGACAGTCTCTATGGTCTTGCGGGCTATGTGCAATCCGCGTCGATCGAGCACGCGCATGCCGTGGCGAAGCGGCTGCGTACCGGCACGATCTATCTGAACTACGCGGACTACAGTCCCGATGCGCCGTTTGGCGGCTTCAAGCAATCGGGCAACGGCCGCGAGTACGGCGAGTTCGGTCTCGAGGACTTTCTGGAGATCAAGGGCGTGGTCGGCTACGCGAGTTGAGGTGGCGTGACGGCCGGTCGGTGACGTACCTCAGTGACGTAACTTAGTGACGTAACTTAGTGATGCTCCATAGCCGCGCAAACATAACGAAAGTCATGCGGGCGGTGAGAGACATCGCCGCGCCGCCGCTTTCCGATTGCCGTTCCGAACCTGCGAGCGCCTGGTGTCATTCAGGTCGTGGAGTGACGCGACATCATCCGTTCGAAAGCCTCGACGATGCGTTGCACGTAGGGATTTTTGTAGGCGAGGCTGCCGGTTCCGCGCTCGAAGTGCGCGAGCATGGTTGCGTTCGCTTCGAAGACCAGCACCTGTCCGTCAGGCAGCACCGTGAAGTCGATGCCTCCGTAGTCGAGATCGAGCCTTCTGCCGATTGCCGCGATTGCGCCCATCACACGTTCGCCGAGCACGGCGTGCGGATTGTCGAGGAAGCGCCGCTCTTCCTCCAGCTTCCACGGATGCTGTTCCATGTCGGCGGAGTAGTAGTGCACCATCCAGTGAGGTGAAATCGCCAGATGGTAGGGAAACGGCTCCCGGTCGACAAAAATGATCCGGTATTTGCGGTAGAACCCGTCGGTGCCGCGATAGTCGCGAAACGCCGTCAGGTATGCAACCCCGCCTTGTGCCGAGCGCCACGCTTCGAGCGCGGCGCGGCTCTCGCACAGCGTCAACCCGTCGCCGCCATGCGTAGCGGCAGGACGCGCCAGGACCGGAAAGCCGATGCCGCTCTCCGCAAGCAAGGTGTCAAGCGCGGCGCGTGAAGCCGGAGCGGCATCGCTCTGCACGCACGGCGCCACCTGCACGTCCGGCAGTCCGTCGAGCAGGCTCGCAGTACGGTGCCGTTGAGTTCGGGCGACAACAGAGGGCGCATTGAGCACGGGCCGCGCAGAGCGCGAGACGAAGCGCGCGAGCCGCCCGGAGAGCGGCGCGGCGACATCCGCATCGCCAATCGCGTTGAACACGAGATCGTAGGCGGGCAACTGTTGGTCTTCTTCGTCGGCGGCGTAGTCGATCGGGTACTTGATGCGGCAGCAGGTCGCGCTGGGCAGCAGTGCATCGAACGGCACATTGCCGGCAGTGTGTGCCGCGCAGAGGATCAGCACGCGGCGCTGCTCCGCGCCGCTTCCTTCGACAAAGACGCGCTGGATCCGGTAGGCACGTTCCCGATACGCGGCGGCTTCGCTCACGTGTCCAACGCTGGCGAGGATGGCGGCCAGATTCTGGCAGGCTACCGCAACATGCGGATCGAGCGTCAGAACGAGGCGGTACCAGTACTCAGCGATTACATGATCGCCTTTCATGAGGTATCCGGTCGCGACATCGCAGAGATTCGAGGCGTTGGCGCCGGGTACCGCAGCGGCGTAGGCGTCCAGCGTGTGGGCGGCGATCAGATGCGCGACGGCGCCCAGTTCGTCGCCGTCGCTGCGCCGGGTTTCGGCGAGGGCGCGGTGACGGGCCGGATCGAGCGAGGCGCCGGCATGACCCGCTGACGCACCGGGAGACGGTGCTTTGTGGACGGCTTCGTTGTGGAGAGTCTGGGTCACGGTCGGTCGAGATAGCTGCAGGGCGACGCGCCGCTGCGCACTCGAAGCATAGCGGGCGTGTCTGCGATTCGGCTTACAGCGCCGCGTGCCAGTCCAGATGACTGAAGCGCGGGTGATCTGCGGGTGACCGTACCTCGCCGGCTTGAATACGATGAAGTGACCGGGCCCGGAGACGCCGCTCAACTAAGCCATTCGTTCACGTCATCGGGTTACGTCATTGGGTTCTGCCACTACGGTTCTGCCACTACAGCAGCAGTTCGATCGAATGAAACAGACGGCGCAGATCGGGCTCTTGCGAGCGCGCGCCTTCGTCGATCACTTCGCGCAAACAGTCGAGAAAACACGCGGCCGCCGGACTGGTCGGCGCGCCGCGCCGCGACGTGATGCTGACGATGGTTTCATCCACCGTTTCGCGCAAGGGCAGCGCCCACAGATTCTCCTTCGCGATGGTCACCTCGACGAGCGGCCACGGAAAAATGCTGAGCATGTCCGTCTGCGCGAGCAGGCCGAGCACGACCGCGAGCGAATGCGCGAGGTGGATCGTGTGCGGCACGCTCATGCCGCGTTTGCGGAACAGGTTGTCCGAGATCGACTCGCGGCTTGCGGGGTCCCAGTTCAATATCCATTCAGCGTCTTCCAGTTCGAGCAGCGTTCGGCAACCGGCTTTCGGATGATCGCGGCGCGCCACCACGGCCGAATGCGTCGAAAACAGCGGCACGTTATGAAACTCCGATTGCGGCGACGCAGGCGGCGGACGGCCAATCGAAAAATCGAGGCTGCCGTCGCGCAAGCGCGGTTGCACGACCGCCAACAGGCCCTCGAAGAATTCCAGTTGGACTTCCGGCATGCGCTGCCGGAACCGCTGCACGGTGGGCGGCAGAAACGTCAGCGCGACCCACGGCGTGACGCCGATCGACAGTTTGCCTGCCGCCGCGCCGCGCATCGCCTCGATCTCCGCCTCCGCGCGTTGCAACTGGCCAAGCACCAACCGCGCATGCACGACCAGCGCGCGGCCGAACTCCGTGAACGCGACGCCGCTCGCGCCGCGCACCAGCAACGGCGCGTGCAGATCGGCCTCCAGTTCGCGCATGGCCTTAGTGACGGCGGCCGGTGAAAGGTCGAGCGAACGGGCAGCGGCCCGGATACTGCCGGTATCTGCAATGGCCGCTAAAGTGCGGAGTTGATGCAGTTTCATCTGGAAAACCCGTAGATGGGTGGCAACTACTGGTTGCCGCCGCAACGATTCTACGCCTGCCGCTTGAATATCGGCGTAGTTATGCTGGGTTCACGCTTTCATAGACGGAGACGACATTGTGAACACCATGGCCATCCCGGCGGGCATCGCCGAACTCGAAGACGAAATGATCGCGCTGCGCCACCGCATCCACGCGCAGCCCGAACTGGCTTACGAAGAGTTCGCCACCGGCGACCTGGTTGCGGAGCGCTTGCAGGCGTGGGGCTACAGCGTGCATCGCGGGCTGGGTCAAACCGGCGTTGTTGGCCAATTGAAAGTCGGCAGCGGCACGCGCAAACTCGGCCTGCGCGCCGACATGGACGCATTGCCGATTCACGAAACTACCGGCCTGCCTTATGCGAGCGCGGTGCCTGGCAAGATGCACGCATGCGGTCACGACGGCCACACGGCGATGCTGCTGGCGGCCGCCAAGCACCTCGCACAGGAAAAGAGTTTCGACGGCACGTTGAATCTGATTTTCCAGCCCGCCGAAGAAGGTCAGGCCGGCGCGAAAAAAATGCTCGAAGACGGCCTGTTCGACAAGTTTCCGTGCGACGCGGTGTTCGCGATGCACAACATGCCGGGTTTCCCGACGGGCAAGTTCGGCTTCCTGCCGGGCTCGTTCATGGCTTCGTCGGATACGGTGATCATCAAGGTGACCGGCCGCGGCGGCCATGGCGCGATGCCGCACAAGGCGGTCGATCCGGTGGTGGTGTGCGCGCAGATCGTGCTGGCGTTGCAGTCGATCGTGTCGCGCAACATTGCGCCGCTCGATATGGCGATCATCACGGTCGGCGCGATTCACGCCGGCGAAGCGCCGAACGTGATTCCTGAAACCGCGGAGATGCGCCTGTCGGTGCGCGCGCTGAAGCCCGAGGTTCGCAACTACTTGCAGGAGCGCATCACGGCGGTCGCCTGCGGGCAGGCGGCGGTGTTCGGCGCGCGGGCGCATGTGGACTATCAGCGGCGTTATCCGGTGCTCGTCAACGATGCACAGATGACCGGTCTTGCACGGCAAGTCGCACTTGACTGGCTGGGCGAAGACGGTTTGATCGCCGACATGCAACCGTTGACCGGCAGTGAAGACTTCGCGTTCCTGCTGGAGCGTTGCCCGGGCAGCTACCTGATCATCGGCAATGGCGACGGCGAGGGAGGTTGTATGGTCCACAACCCGGGCTATGACTTCAATGACGGCTGCCTTGCCACGGGCGCGGCCTACTGGGTGCGGCTCGCGCAGACGTTTCTCGTCTGACGGCGGCTGCAACAGGTCGGTGCTGAGGGCACGAAGGCAGTGCGCGATGCGCGCTCACCCAGGCTGTTGCAGACCATGTGCAGACGAAAAAAGCCGGCCACGGCAACACAAGGCCGCCGCCGCGCATCAGCAGGAAGAACACCACGGAGACACAGATGGACTATTCCGCCACACCGCAACCCGCAGGCGCTGACGCGTTGAATCTCGCCGACGCGTCGGCCATGCCACCCGCCAAACGCACGAGTCACGCCAAAGCGATCGCTGCGATCACGCTCGGCAACGGCCTCGAGTTTTTCGATTTCACGATCTATAGCTTCTTCGCGACGATCATCGGCAAGCTGTATTTCCCGGTGGAAGGGCAGCTTGCGCAACTGATGCTGGCGGTCGGCACCTTCGGCGTGGGCTTTATCATGCGGCCGGTGGGTGGCATTGTGCTCGGTGCGTATGCTGACCGCGCCGGACGCAAGGCCGCGATGAGTCTCACGCTGTGGCTGATGACGCTCGGCTCGGCGATCATTGCGTTCGCGCCCACTTACGCGGCGATCGGCATTGCCGCGCCATTGCTGGTGATCCTTGCGCGATTGATTCAGGGGTTTGCGCTGGGCGGCGAGATCGGTGCATCGACATCGTTGCTGCTTGAATATGGCAGCGACAAGACGCGTGGATTCTACGGAAGCTGGCAATTCGTGAGTCAGGGGTTGAACACCGTATGTGGGTCGCTGCTGGGTGTTGCGCTGGCGGCGGCGCTGTCCACTGCCGCGCTGGAGAGCTGGGGCTGGCGTGTGCCGTTTGTGATCGGCATGGCGATGGGGCCGATTGGCATTTATATCCGGCGGCATCTGGACGAAACGTTGCCGGGGGTGGAAGACGGTACCGTTTCGGCGGCGCAGGCGCCTGATGCACAGCCGGTTCGCAAGCTGTTTCGCGAGCATTCGCGGGTGATTACGACGGGGGTGTTGACGACCATTGGCGGCACGGCGGCGAACTACATCGTGCTGTTTTATCTGTCTACCTACGCGATTCGGATATTGCATTTGCCGATGTCGTCGGCGCTGTGGGCCGCGTGGACCGCGGCGATCGTGACGGTGATTTGCTCGCCATTTGCGGGCGCGTTATCCGATCGCGTGGGGCGTAAACGTGTTTTGTGGATTTCGCGGGTGTTGCTGATTGTTGCCGTGTATCCGGCTTTCATCATTATTAATGCTTCGCCTACGGTGCCTGTTTTGTTGTCTGTCGTTGCGGTGCTGGCTGTGTTTGTTGCGTTTACCGCGGTGCCTAATATCGTCATGCTGCCCGAAATGTTTCCGCGCGAGATTCGCGCTACCGGGATGTCGATTGTCTATTGTTTAGGAGTTTCTATTTTTGGTGGGTTTGCGCAGTTTTTTGCTACCTGGTTGATTCAGATTTCTGGGAGTAATCTGGCGCCTGCCTGGTATTTGATTGGATGTGGGGTTGTGTCGTTGTTGCCGCTTCCGTTTATGCGGGAGACTGCTGGGAAGGCTATTGATTAAAGTTTTTTTTGCCTTTGGCGGCGGCATTGGTGGTGGTTTTGTGGCAGTGCCGGGTTTGGGGTTTTTTGCCTGCGCGGCGCTTGTTTGTCTGGTTGTCTGTTTATCTATGGTGTCGGGCTTTCATTGGCCTGGATTTTGTGCCTTTCCTTGATCTGGATTTGTGCCTTTCCTCGATTTGTTAGTGGTCTATTAGCGTTCGCCCCTGTGCGGGGCAGGCACTTACTTTCTTTGCCGCCGCAAAGAAAGTAAGCAAAGAAAGCGGCTCAAACCGCTAATGCTAAGCGGGCGCCGTGGTTTGCAAAGGGTAGTGGTGCATCTGGAATCTGTGTTCGCGCACCCTCAAGCGTTTGTGACAAGGGCGTCATACTTCCGGCGGCGCTGCGCGCGCCGAAGAGCACTTCATCAACCCCACGCTACGCTTTCGCGCCTGCACGCCTATCGCGGCGCAGTGGCTCCTCTCATGTCGGGTTTGTTGCATCTATTACCTCTATTACCTCTATTACCTCTATTGCCTCTATTGCTTCTGTACCTCTGCGCTTCGGGCTTCATTCCAAGTACGAACTTTGAATTTTGAATTTAGAACAGTGTGGGCTGGTACGACTTGTTGGTAAGTCAGAGTGAAGCACTGATACTTGCGGGGCGCTGGGATACTTGGGCATTCGGGGATTCGCAGAGGGGAAGCCGATGGTCCTCGCCTCGTGTAAGCGAGGCCCCTGGTTTCCCATGCATACCTGTCCGCGACGCACGCAGTGCGGAGTGGGAGCTGATGATACCTTTGTCACTAGCGCTTGAAGGTGCGAGGGCACGGATTCCAGATGCACCACTACCTCTTGCAAACCACGGGCCCCACTTAGCATTAGCGGTTTGGGCCGCTTTCTTTGCTTACTTTCTTTGCGGCGGCAAAGAAAGTAAGTGCCTGCCCCGCATAGGGGCGAACGCTAATAAACCACTAACAAATCAAGGAAGGGCACAAAATCCAGATCAAGGAAGAGCACAAAAGCGAGATCAAGAAAAACCCAACACCGCAGGCATACAGACAACAAGCGCCGCGAAGGCAATAAAAAAACCCAACCAAAACCCAACACCACAGGCAAACCGACAATGCCGCCGCCAAAGGCAAAAAAAACCAGATCATCTAGCAGCCGACTTCCCATCAGCCACAGGCGCAGCCTCGTCAGCCGCAGCTGGATCCCGCGTTTCGGGCATCGCCGCCCAAACCAGCAAAACAGCAAGTGCGCCCGCAGCGGCGAGTCCAAAAAAGCTCACAGCATTGCCAAAATGATCCGCCACAAACCCGGCAGCAGTCGTGCTCAAAGTCGCCCCGATCCCAGCCGCCAACCCAAACAGCCCAATACAAAGGTTATACCGCCCCTTCCCGCCGGCGACATCGGCGGCAATCAACGGCAGCATCACGCCGAACACGGCCGCGCTCAGGCCGTCCAGCATCTGCACCGGCACCAGCAAATAAGGGCTGCTGATCCCGGCAAACAACAGCGCCCGGATCGGCAGCGCCGAAAAGCCAAGCAGCAAAATCGGCCGGCGTCCCCACCGCTCGGCCGAGCGCCCAACCCATGGCGACATCATCGCCACAATCGCCTGCGGCACGATAATGCACGCGGCAATCACGAGCTGCACGTTGTCGCCCATGCCGGCCGTCACTTCGCCAGCGGCGAGATTCAGCATCGCCGCATTCGACAAGTGGAACAGCACGATGCAAGCCGCAAACAGCAGCATCCGTTTGTCACGCAACAACTCGCGCAAACTCTCGCGTCGTTCGATCTGTTCAGGTGTCGGCCCGGCTTTGGGCAACTCGATCGTATCGGTGCGCTGAATCATCGTCAGCGCAATCAGCGCCGGCACGGCAAGCGCCGCCGTCAGCCAGAACACCGCGCGAGGCGAATAGTATTCGCCGAATACGCCCATCAGCCCGGCCGCGACGGCGCTGCCGATCGACGCCCAGCGCGCATTGCGTCCCAACCGGTCGCCCAGATTCGCACGCCCCACCAGGGCGAACGAGATCGCGGCCAACGCCGGCGTCAGCATGCAGCTGGCAAAGCCGTGGAACACCTCCGCGGCAATCACCGGCAACACCGTCGGGCTCGCGGCCAGCAGCACCGCGCTGAAAATGATCGCGAAGATCGCCCATGCGGCAGCGCCTTTTTTGTTGCGCAGCGCGTCGACGGCAGCGCCACCCGGCACCTGGCTCACCATCGCGCTAATGGTGCCGACAGACAGCGCCATGCCGATCTCGCCCTGAGTCCACTTGTGCGAGGCAAGGTACGACGCAATGAATGGCCCGAATCCCGTCTGCACGTTGGCGACGAAAAAATTTAGCCAATCGAGTGCGCGCAAACTGCGTGCGGTGACCAAAGTGCGGCCTATCATCGGGCCGCCCGTGTGTTGGAACCCGCAGCGACAGGGGCCGGCGCGGCAGAAGCCGCAGCGGCGGGAGCCGGCGCCGGAGCGGTCGGCGGCGCCGGCGACACCGCGCGGATCGGTTTGTCGCTGGCGTACGGCGGCGTCGCATTGATCTGCGCGTCGCTCAAATCCATCAGCGGATGCAGTTCGTTGTCTTTCGTGACGAAACGCAGCGCCGACCAGTTGGCGGCAATCGTGCGCCGCTCGGTGCTGACCATGCCGTTGACGTCGAGCACGACCGCCTGCGGCTGAGCGTTGGCGTCAATCAGCACATCGATCACACGGCCGACCTTGGCGCCGTTCGAACGCTCGACATCGGCGTCGATCAGCGGCAATTGCACGGCAGCGGACTTCGCAGCAGGAGCCGGCACGGCCGCCGCGTTGAGCGTGATCGGCGCGGTTTTCGCGGTCGGCGTGAAGCGGAAAGCGCTCCACGGGAAATTGACCTTGCGGTCGCCGACGCCGAGGAAACCCTGCAGATTGACCACCATCTCGCGCGGCTTGCCGCTCGCATCCGCGATCATATCGACCGCGCGGCCCACCACCTTGCCGTCGGGTTTCTGCACTTCGCTATCGAGCAAGGCGCGCGCGTCGCTACGCTCGATCGTGCGCAGCACGATCAGCGGCGCGGGGGCAGGGGGCGGCGGCGCGGGCGTGGCGACCGGCGGCGGCGGTTCGACCTTGTGCGGCTTGACGACCGGTTTCTTAGGCTTCTTCGGCTGTTCGGGCTCGGTCGCTTCAGTCTCGACGGGTTCCGGCGCGGAGGCGGCCACAGGCGCGCTCGCGGGTTCGACGGGCATCACGGTGGCATCGACAATCGGCGCCTGCTGCGGGCCCCACAGCAGGCTGCAACCGGACAGCGCGAGCAGCGCGAACACAGCAAGAATCAGAAGACGCCAGGCAGGACGCGAAAAACCGCCGCTCATCAAGAAGGACTCCATGGGCCAGTGCGGACGGGCGCTGTGGACCGCCGCAGTTAAGTCACGCTTTAAGTCGCGTAAGGGTCAGAGTGTAACCCGCGGCGCCGGGGCGGCCTGGTTTTGCAGGCTTTCTGACAGGTGTCTCCAACGCACGGTTCATGTCGCGTTGCAAGCTTCTGGCCACGATGAATGCCTGTTTTTGCGCGCCGAATCCCGCAAAACCCTTTCATAACTTGATGACAAACCGTAGGTGTAAACGCGCGGAGCGTCCCCATGGTTTGCCGTCCTTTAAACGATATAAGCATCGCGACATGTCGAGCATGCCATTCATGCGATGGGAGACATATTTGTGTTGCCCTACATTTCGAGACAGCAAAAGAAGAACGGAGCGTGCGGGTTGTCCGGACGCATCGCAAGCCGACGTTCAAACCTTGCCACACCACATTAGATCAACGCAACGAGACGAACCTGATGGCGGCCCGAATACGAGCCGTTTCAGCCCGCTGATAAAGGAGGCACTCATCATGATGGAACCCCACGCCCAACCGATTTCTGAAGTCGGCGCCGAATCATTCGACGGAAAGGGCTTTCTCGACCGCTACTTCGAAATCTCTTCACGCGGCAGTTCGCAGCGTACAGAAATCGTCGCGGGCATCACGACCTTCCTCGCGATGGTCTATTCCGTGTTCGTCGTGCCGGGCATGTTCGGCAAAGCGGGCTTCGATACCAGCGCGGTGTTCGTCGCCGTGTGCCTGACCACCGCTTTCGGCTCGCTGCTGATGGGTGTGTGGGCGCGTCTGCCGATCGCGATCGGCTGCGCGATTTCGCTGACCGCGTTTACCGCGTTCGGTCTTGTGCTCGGTAAAGGTCTGCATCCGAACGTCGCGCTCGGCGCGGTGTTCCTGATGGGTCTCGTCTTCACCGGAATCTCGGTGACCGGCGTGCGTTCGTGGATTCTGCGCAATCTGCCGACCGGCATCGCGCACGGCACGGGTATCGGCATCGGCCTGTTCCTGCTGCTGATCGCCGCGAATGATGTGGGTCTGGTCGTCAAGAATCCGGGTGCCGGTCTGCCAGTGTCGCTCGGCAATATCACGGCGTTGCCGGCGATCATGTCGGTGGCGGGTCTGGCTGCGATCTTCGGTCTGGTGCGCCGTCGCGTGCCGGGTTCGATCCTGATCGTGATCGTCGCGATCTCGGCGATTGCGCTCGTGATCGATCCGGCGGTGGCGTTCCACGGCGTGTTCGCACTGCCGTCGCTGAGCGCACCGGGCCATTCGTCGCTGATCGGTGCGATGGACATCAAGGGTGCGCTGTCGATGGCAGTCCTGCCTAGCGTGCTGGCTCTCGTGATGACCGCTGTGTTCGACGCAACCGGCACCATTCGCGCTGTCGCCGGACAAGCCGGTCAACTCGACGAAAACGGCCGCATCATCAACGGCGGCCGTGCGTTGACGGCGGATTCGCTCAGCTCGATTTTCTCTGGCCTGCTCGGTGGCGCACCGGCGGCGGCCTACATCGAATCGACGGTCGGCGTAGCAGCCGGCGCGAAGACGGGCATGGCGGCAGCGGTGGTCGGGCTGCTGTTCCTGGTGGTGATGTTCTTCTCGCCGTTGGCCAGTCTCGTGCCTTCGTATGCAACGGCCCCGGCGCTCATGTACGTGGGTCTGCTGATGCTCTCGAACGTGAGCAAGCTGCACATGGACGATATGGTCGACGCGATGTCGGGCCTGATGTGCGCCGTGTTCATCGTGCTGACCGCCAACATCGTGACGGGCATCATGCTCGGCTTCGCGACGCTGGTGATCGGCCGCGTGGTGAGCGGCGAGTATCGCAAGCTGAACGTCGGTACGGTGGCCATCGCTATCGTGCTGGTCGGCTTCTATCTCGGCGGTTGGGCGATCTGATTCTGCCGCATTGCGTTTTGCGCGATTTGTTGTAACGCGAGAGTGGCGCGGGCCTTTTTTGCCGCTTTGCTCGAACGTGTAGTCGGTTGTTCTCCACCTTGACGTGGCGTGTTGCAGGGTTTTATCTGCGATGCGCCGCGTATCTTTTTTGCAGCGTCCCCTTCGCTGATTCGTTCACCGCTACTTCCGCCGCTTTCTTTCACCTGTTCGCGCGCGCTTTGAGACAAGCACGCACCTGTCCTTGACATCCTCACGCGCGTTTCTATACTTAACCTCATGGTTAAGTTTAATGAAATGCTACTCGATCGCACCTTTGCCGCGCTGTCCGATCCGACGCGGCGAGCGTTGCTCGCGCGTCTGTCCGAACTGAGCGATCTGTCGGTCAGCGAACTCGCCGAGCCTTTTGCAATGTCCTTGCCCGCGGTGATGAAACACCTCGACGTGCTGTCCGAGGCCGGTCTCATCACGCGCAGCAAAACCGGGCGCACGGTGGCGTGCCGCCTGTCCGCCGGACCCATGGAGGAAGCCATGGAGTGGCTCACCCGCTATCGGCGCTTCTGGTCCGAATCACTCGATCGTCTTGCTGCTTTCGTCGAAGAGGAAACCCCATGTCCACCAAGCCCAGCCTCACCCTCCAGCGGCGCCTCGACGCCGCGCCAGCCAAAGTCTTCCGCGCCTGGACGGAGGCGGCGCAATTCATGAAGTGGATGCATCCGAACGGCGCCGAGGTGCTCCGCGCGGAAGTGGACGCGCGCGTCGACGGACGCTTCACGATGGGGTATCGCAAGCCGGACGGCCGGGAGCTGGAGGTCTACGGTCAGTATCTGGAAGTGGTGCCCGACGCCAAGCTGGTGTTCACGTGGGCATGGCGTTCGCAGCCGGAGCAGGAGTCGCTCGTCACGGTGCTATTGCGCCCAGACGGTAACGGCACGTTGCTGACGCTCACTCATGAACAGTTCATCGACGAAGAAACGCGCGATCTGCATCAGTCTGGCTGGAGCCATGGCCTCGATTCGCTGGAACGCTACTTCGCCTGACTTTGCTCTATCGAACTTGCACGACGCAGAGAAGGAGACGCACATGGACCCGCAACACCGGATCGGTACCAGGGAAGAATGGTTGGCCGCCAGCAAGGCGCTATTAGTGGAAGAGAAAGCGTACACACGCGCCGGCGATGAACTCGCCCGCAAACGTCGTGAACTGCCGTGGGTGAAGGTCGACAAGACCTATGTATTCGACACGCCGCAAGGCCGTAAGACACTCGCCGAGATGTTCGGCGGCCGCAGCCAGTTGATTGTCTATCACTTCATGCTGGGCCCGGATTGGGAAGAGGGTTGTTTCGGCTGCTCGTTCGTGTCGGATCACATGGACGGCATCCTGACGCATCTTGAACATCACGACGTATCGTACGTGGCGGTCTCGCGTGGGCCGCTCGCGAAGATCGAGGCTTTCAGGAAACGTATGGGCTGGAAGTTTCCGTGGGTGTCGTCGAGTGAGAGCGACTTTAATTTCGACTATCACGTGTCGTTCACGCCGGAGGAGATCGCCAGCAAGAAAGCGTTCTACAACTTCACCGGGCAGGATGTCGGAATCGACGAGCTGCCCGGTCACAGCGTGTTCTACAAGGACGAAGCGGGCGACGTCTATCACACCTATTCCACGTACGGACGCGGCGGCGAGCAGTTCCTCAGCGCGTACGCGCATTTCGACGTCACGCCGAAAGGACGCAACGAGAAGAAGAATATGGGCGATTGGCTCAAACATCACGATCGCTACGAAGAGACGGCGAGCGGTTGCCCCGCATGCGGATCGTGACGCCAGCCGGCAATCAATCAGCGGGACGTCACGCCCCTTTGCGTCCCGCTTCATAAAACAGCGCAAACAACTCCGATTGCGAGTTGACATTGAGCTTCGTATAAATGTGCTTCTTGTGCGCACGCACCGTCTCGAACGAGATCGTCAGTTTCTCCGCGATGGCGCGCGTTGAAAATCCGCTTAAGGTCAGCATCGCCACCTCGACTTCGCGCGCGGTGAGTGGCGAGCGGCCGCCCGTCGACGACACCTGCTCGAAGCGCGCGGCATAGGCAGGTGCGTCCGCCGGGACGCCTGCTTCTGTCGCTGCTCCCATTGCTGTTTGTGTCACTGCCTCGTTCGAGGCCGGCTCCGGCGCGTCGAATGCCTCATACGGCAGGCGCTGCCGCAACAACGCGATCACCCATGGCGCGCAGAGCGCGAGCACCGCCAGGTCGCGCTCGCCATAGCGCTGCGTTGCGCCTAGCGAGAACGCCAGCGTATGCCGCGCGTCGATCATGTAGTTGAAGTGCACTTCATCGCCGACAATGTTTTTCCTGAAGTACCGCTGGTAGTAGTCGGTCATCGAGAAGTTGTCGGGCGCGACGTCCGCAAGCGTGACGAAGCCGGATGCGGGCTTCTCGGTCGCGGCGATATAAAACGGGTCGAGTTGATAAAGCGCCGCGAGATAGTCCTGGAACATCGCATCCACCGCGCCGTCCGGGGTGGGCGATTCGGCGCAGACGAGGGGCGCCGCGCCAGGTGTGAAGCGCAGGGCGACCCAGTTGTCGAACACGACATAGCGTTCGAGCGCGCGCGTGAGGCGAGTCCAGAATTGCGCGCTGTCGAGTGCGTCGATAACCGCGCCGATCTCGCGGTGAAAGGCCAGATCGCGCCATTCGAGTTCCATGCGTGCTCCGTTGAGGGTAACCCAGCAGGGTGATTACGGACAAAAATATGTCTGGTAATAATAGGCCCAACCTGCAAAGCGGGCGGCCCGACAACAGCCGCAATTTAACGCGAAGCAGACAGGCAAGGGCCGCAACTATATTGCATGGGGCCAGAGTAGGTGCTAAAGCGCCAACTCTGGTCGACCGCAGATTGCATGGGACCAGAGTAAGTGCTTTGCATGGGACCAGAGTAAGCGCTAAAGCGCCAACTCTGGTCGACAGCTAAAGCGCCAACTCTGGTCGACAGGAGACAGAATGCTTCAACTTGAACTGGCACAGATTCCGATTGTGGACGGCGCGACGGGCGTGGGTGGTAAAAACGTGCAACGCGTGCTGCGAACCATCGGCCAACGTGCGGCCGGAACCGATCTGATCGTGTTTCCGGAGACCACGCTGTCGGGCTTTCCGACGCGGGACACCATCGGCGACGTGGCCGAACCGATCGACGGGCCGTCGCTTACCGCGGTCCGCAATGCGGCGCGCGAAGCACGCGTAGCGGTGGCGGTGGGGCTCGCCGAGCGTGACGGCAGCCGCTTTTTCAACACCACGGTGCTGATTGACGAACGCGGCGAGATCGCGCTGCGCTATCGCAAGACGCATCTGTGGGCGTCGGACGTTGGTGTGTTCGAACCGGGCGACCGTTACGAAGTATGCAGCTTCAAGGGCCTGACCGTTGGCCTCCTGATCTGCTACGACATCGAGTTTCCCGAAACGGCGCGCGCAGTCGCCTCGCTCGGCGCCGATCTGCTGATCGTAACGAACGGCAATATGGAGCCGTTCGGGCCGGTGCATCGCCGGGCAATCGTGGCACGCGCCATGGAGAATCAGATGTTCGCGGCGCTCGTGAATCGCATCGGTTCAGGTGACGACAACCTCACATTCCCCGGCGAATCGGCGCTGATCGATCCATTCGGCGACGTGGTGTGCGACGCCGGGCAGGAAGAAACGGTCCTGCGCGCCACGCTCGATCCGGCGCGTCTTGAAGGCGCGCGCGAACACTATCGTTATCTGCATGACGCGCGCATTGCGCTCGACCTCACGACGCAGGACGGCGAGCACGGGCAACGTACGCGTGTGATCCGCCCGCGTTAAGGTGCGCGCGCTTATGTGCAGGCACGCATAAGCGCACCCAGGCGCCAATAAGCGCAAACAAGCAGTACGTCAGCAAAGAATCATCGGCGCGGCATACGCGCTTCCAGCAGGTCTGATCGACAAAGCTCGACCGGGGCGCGTTCAACACCGCCCCCGGCGACGCTCGCCCATTCGCAAGAGGAGACACCGCATGACCCCAACATCACCCACCGAACGCGCCGGGGCACCCGCCGCGCCCCAAGGCACGCATCTGAAGCGTACGCTCGGTCTGCCTTCAGTCTTGCTGTTCGGCCTCGCCTATATGGCGCCGCTGATTGTCTACGGCACCTATGGTGTGCTGGCGAGCGCCAGCAACGATACTGCCGCGCTCGCGTATCTGATTGCCCTGATCGCGATCGTGTTTACTGCGCTCAGTTACGGCAAGCTTGCGCGGCTTTTCCCGGTGGCCGGTTCAGCTTATACGTACACACGCAAAACCTTTAATCCGCATCTGGGCTTCATGATCGGCTGGGCCACCTTGCTCGATTACTTCTTCCTGCCGATGGTGATCTGGCTGATCGGCGCCGCGTATCTCAGTGCCGCGTTTCCGCACATTCCGAGCTGGATCTGGATTGTCGCGTTCATCGTGTTGACGAGTGCGCTGAACATCCTCGGCATCGAACTCGCGAACCGTTTCAACATCGTGCTGATGGTCGTGCAACTCGCGATCGTCGCGTTGTTCGTCGTGTTGTGCTGCCACTATGTGACTGCTGCGGCCGGCCCTGGCGGTCTGATTTCGGCTGAGCCGTTCTTCAAGCCGCATGTGCCGTTCTCGGCGACGATGGCGGGCGCCGCGATTGCCGCCTATTCGTATCTTGGCTTCGACGCGGTGTCGACGTTGACCGAAGAAACCATCGCCCCGGAAAAGACCATGCCGCGCGCGATCGTGCTGATCGCGCTGATCGGCGGCGCGATCTTCGTGATCGCCGCGTACACGGTGCAACTCGCGCACCCGGGTGCAGTGTTCAAGGACCCGGATTCGGCCGCCTTCGAAGTCGCGCGCAAAGTGGGCGGCGATATCTTCGTGACGGTGTTTCTGGCCGGCCTGATCCTTGCGCAGTTCGCTTCGGGCATCTCGGCGCAGGCAAGCGTGGGCCGTTTGCTGTATGCGATGGGACGCGACGAAGTATTGCCCAAGCGCATCTTCGGTTTCGTGCATCCGAAGTTCAAGACACCGGCGCTGAACATTGCGATCGCGGGCGCAGTCGGTCTGGTCGCGTTGAAGCTCGATGTGGCGACGTCGACCTCGTTCATCAACTTTGGCGCGTTCCTCGCGTTCACTGCGGTCAATCTGTGTGTGGTCCGCCAGTTTTTCAGCGCGAAGGGCAGTGCGAATGCGATGGGTATGATTGGCGGCCTGCTGTTTCCGCTGGCCGGTGCGATTGCAGATATCTGGCTGCTGGTGAGCCTCGAGAAAACCGCTCTGGTGCTTGGCGCGGTGTGGTTCGTGCTGGGGTTGTGCTATCTCGGCTGGATCACGCGCGGTTTCCGCGAGGCGCCGCCGGAGGTGGCAACGGGTGTGTAAGTTCTAAACGTTGGTTTCACGCGTTAGTGGTACCCCATTGCGGCCGCCGAACGGCGGCCGCATCGCTTTCCTTCTTCCTCGATTCAACGTTTCCATTCAAGGCGAACAGGCCACCTGCTTGTGCGCGTCCATTCCCGTCACATTTTTGGGTGAACTCGGGAGAGTCCAGTCGGCATATCCTGTAGACAAAATGCCACAACGCAAATCAATTGAATAGGTATTAAGCTTCGCTCAACAGTTTTCGATTCGCGACATTTAATTAATGGTTACTTTGGCCAGTCAATCGAATTGGGTGGGCGTTTCGTTAAACAGATCTTCCGAGTAGATTGGATTTCGATGATTGCTGGCATCGGAAATGTGAGGTCCGTACCCAACGCTTGACTTTGTGTAAGTGATTTTCGCTAAAAGGGGATGCAAATGGCAACCGCCGCTGATCAGATCGCCGCGTCGTACCCGATTCCAACCTACCGGTTCATCGTTTCGCTTGGCAGCGAAAATATCCCGTTCAATAACGTGTCCGGACTGGATATTACCTATGACACGATCGAGTACCGGGACGGCATTGGCAACTGGTTCAGAATGCCTGGGCAGCGTCAGACAGTAAACATCACGTTGCGCAAGGGAGTATTTCCCGGGGACTCTGAGCTATATGACTGGATCAACAGCATCTCGCTGAATAAAGTGGAAAAGAAGGACATCACCATCAGTCTGACCGATGATGCGGGCACCAAATTACTGCTCACCTGGAATGTTTCAAATGCTTTTCCCACCTCGCTGACCTCGCCGACACTGGATGCCACCAGCAACGAGGCGGCAGTGCAGGAGCTGAGGCTGATGGCCGACCGGGTCACGCTTCAGACGCATTGAGTGTAGCCGGGCTATCTGCATAGTCTGTGGAAGGCGCGCGTTGGCGGGTGCGACCGAAAGCGAAGCCTATTCCATGCGGATTGGCGAGGACGTCACGATGACCGTCGATGATATTGCACAGGGCAAGATGATAGTAAGTGTAGGGTCGGCGGCAGTACGTCCGGTTGAATTTATTATTCTCCAGTTCGCACAGCACATTGGGCAACGCTGAATGCAGCCCATTTCATTGCGCTCCGGTACAAAATTTAGTAGGAAATTGTGATGTCAATTTCTGTCAGTTATCCCGGTGTTTATATCGACGAAGACACTACCCCCGCAATTTCCATCAGTACAAGGCCAACTGCTGTTCCCATAATCCCCGTATTTGGTTGGGGCTATTCTGTAGTTAAATTCAATAATTATTTAGAGTTCGTTCAGTATGTTCGAGGCCTGGGGAAGGAGCTTGATTCCAATGGTTTCTGGAATGTGCGAGCATACTTCGAGTGTGGAGGCGGGGCCTGTTATGTAACGGAGCACGACTCGCTGATCGGCTCTGTGCCGAAATATGACGATATCACCTTGATTGTCGCTTGCGGAAAAACCGATATTACGAGCAGTTCAGTACGGGACCTCTGCGCGCCGGGAACCGGGAGATTCGCTGTTCTTGATGGTCCATCGGACGAGATAACCGATAGCACAGCTGCGAAGGATTATGATGCCATATCGGGGGCGGCAGTTTATTACCCGGGCCTTTCGGTAAACTGGACGACTAACACCATTGCCGCCAGCGCGGTGGTGGCCGGATTATATTGTGCGGTGGATCGGACGCGCGGCGTATGGAAGGCACCGGCAAATGTGGCTCTCCCGTCAAACTATAAGCCGATATATAAGGTGTCAGACGATTTGCAAGGGCAATATAATCGCGAGAAGGCAATCAATATGATTCGCACCCTTGATAATCGGGGTCCTGTGGTCTGGGGGGCACGTACTCTGGAAGACAGTGATGACTGGCGTTATGTTCCGGTGCGGCGCCTGTTCGATAGCGCTGAGCGGGATATAAAGACTTCCATGCAGGCAATGGTATTCGAGCCGAACAACCAGCCGACTTGGGAAAGGGTGCGTGGTGCCATCGCCAATTATCTTTACAGCCTCTGGCGAAGCGGAGCACTGCTAGGTTCGACTGAGACAGAGGCCTATTTCGTCAAAATTGGCGAGGGTATTACCATGACTCCCGAGGACGTGGCGCAGGGAAGGCTGATCATTAGCGTAGGCATGGCGGCAGTTCGTCCGGCAGAGTTTATCGTTTTGAATTTTACCCAAAGCGTAGGGCAGGGATAATGCTGGTCAGATTTGCCAACCAGATTTTACGCGTGACATCTGTCTGAAAAAGGAAAATTTCATGCCAGTTACAACCAGTTTCCCGGGTGTGTATATCGATGAAGATGCGTCGCCGTCAATCTCGGTCAGTAAATTAGCGACATCCGTGCCTGTGTTTATTGGATATTTCTCTGCTGCCGGCGGAGGGAGCCAAAAATTTAATTATAATCAATGTATTCGCATTGCGAGCTGGTTGGATTTCACGACAATTTGCTCGTCCGCAACCCTTATTTCAGTCTCGATTAAATCTACCGCTAGTCCTGCTCCAGCGGCCGTGAACGGTAAGGAGGCGAGCGGCAGCTCGGGCGATACCTATACCTATGCCGATTCAGTCTCGTTCCAGCCGAACGCCGCGTACGATGTGCAAAGTTATTTTCAGAACGGCGGTGGGCCGTGTTATATCTTGCCTCTAAAATACCCCGCAGCCCAGGCTGATTATGACGCCGTGCCTTCTATAATCGATCTCGAAAATGACATAACCTTGCTGGTGCCGACTACGGCTCTTAATAATGCATTGCAGGGCGTTTTGAGTGGTATGTTGACGTCCGATAAGCGGTATTTCTATATCGCAGGTAGTTCCGATGGGTCGCCTCTCTCCTCTGCGCAGCCGGACCAGATCGCGGTGTATTACCCTTATCTGACGACAAATTATTATCCATACTCCCGTTCACCGGATGCCGCCATTACTGTGTCCGGGTATATCGATGGAAATAATAAAACCGGCAATGAGGTGACGAATCTGGCTCAATTGAAGTCCGTCAATCCGGCCGAGTACGACGCCGTAAGCGCAGAGATCGATCAAATGGTGTCGGCCAACCTTTCGAACACGCTGCTTCTTGCGCCAGGTGCTGCGATAGCGGGTGTTTATTGCCGCACTGATGCTACGCGTGGCGTATGGAAGGCGCCAGCCAACGTGGCGCTAAGCGGTTTCGTTGGGGCCAATGCGACGGTTACCGACGATCAGCAGGGGACGATGAACGATGCGGGTATTAACGTTATCCGCAACTTTAGTAACCGGGGACTGATTGTTTGGGGCGCACGAACCCTGGCGGGAACGGCAAAAAATAGCGACACCAGCTGGCGATACGTTCCGGTGCGACGACTGTTTAACAGCGCAGAGCGCGATATCAAGACGACCATGCAAACCATGGTGTTCGAGCCCAACAATGCGCCGACCTGGGAGAAGGTACGTAGCGCTATAGAGAACTATCTGTATAGCCTATGGATACAAGGGGCATTGTTAGGGGCAACGCCGAAAGAAGCCTACTTCGTGCAAATCGGTTTGAACGTAACCATGACGGCGGATCAGATTGCACAGGGGCAGATGATCGCCACAGTGGGTATGGCTGCAGTTCGCCCCGCGGAATTTATCATCCTGCAATTTACGCAGAGCATGAGTTCGTAGCGGAGTACCGCCAAAACACCATATCACGCCCACGGTTTTACGAGCTCAATGGGAGAAGTGACTTCATGATGGGGATAAGTCAACCGGATGTCACTTTCAGTGAGCAGGCGATTCCGGGGCAATCGAATCAGATCGAAAGCGCTGTGCCGCTGTTTATTGGCTATACGCAACAAGGCGCTAAATTTTCCGCCGTTCGTATAAACAGCTTCTCTGACTTTGAGCGCTTGTTCGGCGGAGCCTCAACAACCGCAGCGATCCTTTACTATGCCGTGAAACACTATTTCGACAACGGTGGCAGTGGCGGTTTTGTGCTCTCGTTGGGCGACTATAGCGCGCTGGAAAGTATCACGGCCGCGCAACTGCTCAGCGCATTCGGCGATGCCAGAATTTCCGAAGCGGTCGCGATAGAAAGCACCATCACCTTGGTAGCGATGCCTGACACGGTTTTGCTGGAAGGTGCCGGTGCAGCCAGCAGCGAGTGGGCCAAAGCATGGTTTGCATTACTGACGATTTGCCAGGTGCGGCAGGGCGTTTTTGGTCTATTCGATCCACCCGATGCAGCGGGTAGCGCCAGTGCATGCCTGGCCAGCTTCATGGCCAACCATCCTGCCAACCCGGAATGGGGCGCCGCGTACTGGCCGCATCTCGTGACCACCTATGGTACGGACGAGCAGAATCCTGTCGTGGTGCCACCTTCCGCAGCATTGGCAGCGGTGATCGAATATACCGATCGCGAGTCGGGTGTGTGGAAAGCGCCTGCTAACGCGGCGCTGGCGCAGGTGGTCAAGCCATCCCAATCATGGCTTCAGTCAGATGGCCTGTTTCAGCCCGATGGCGCCTCGCTCAATCTGATCCGCAGCTTTCCAGGGCGAGGCACGCGCGTATGGGGATGCCGCACGCTTACACCCAATACATCCTCACCGTGGCTCTATGTGCAAACCCGCCGTTTCATCGCATTCATCGAGGCGGAACTCAGCCGGATTGGCCGTCAGTTCGTTTTCGAAACGAATAATGCCCTCACCTGGATCAAATATCGCGGCCTGGCGCATCTCTGGTTGCGCCAACTTTGGCTGGACGGCGGTTTGCAAGGCTCGGAGGAGCAAGAAGCTTTCTATATCCAGATCGGATTAAACGAGACCATGACCGAGGAAGATGTCGTGAACGGAAAAATGATCATGAAGGTGGGGGTGGCGGTCGGCCAACCGGCCGAGTTCATCGTTATCAGTCTGGCGTTCGATACCCGTTTGAGCGTGATGCAAGCTTCGGTTAGTGCCGCGGGGGAGAGCGCAGGATGAACAGTCCAGCATTTTTCCAACCGGCGACATCTCATCGCTTCTCAGTGACATTCTGGCTCGACCGGATGCCGGTACCGAGTGTGGTCGACTCGAGTTTCCAGCGCATTGCAGGACTCAGCCGTGAGTGGAATGTCTCCGCCTACAGCGAAGGTGGTGAGAATCTACGCAATCGCTATTTCGCCGAAAAAATCCAGCACGGCTCACTGACGCTGGAGCGTGGCGTCATGGCGCTGACTCCTTTGAGCATCATGGTCAATGCTCAGCTATTGACCGGTAAGGTCATGTATCTCGATGCGGTCATCACGCTGTTCGACGTCGATACATTGCCGCTTTGCAACTGGTTGATCACCAAGGCGTTGCCCGTCCGCTGGCATACCAGCAATCTTGATGCCACGAGCAGCCGGGTCCTGATCAATACGCTGGAACTGCGTTATCAGGAAATGATTCCGATGGGGGTGAAGCTGTGACGCTTGAGATCAGGGAATTGGTTATCCAGGCCAAAGTCGTTGGGCCGGAGGAAAACGCCGCTGCGCCGCCGCCACTCAGTTTCGCGCAGGAGCGCATTCAGGAGGAGCGTCTCGTCCAGGCGGTCACCCGGCGCATAATCGAGCAGCTACGCGATGAAGGCTGGGGCGTAAGATGAATGTACTGCATCGCAAGCCGACGAAACTCACGCTGAAAGCTTATAGCGATCGGGAAATGACGCAGTTGTCCGGGACGCTGTCGGCGATGTACAACCCTGACTCCGTTTCGCTGGACTACCAGACCGACTATCGCCCCGATCTGTTCATCAACACCACGAGGCAAAGCAATCGCTATGTGCAGACACGGCCAGGGGGGCTGACACTCGAGTTGTTGTTCGATGCCAGAATGCCCGGCAACCACACGCCGATTGATCGCCAGCTCACTCGTCTTCGCTCGCTCTGCTACAACGTCAATCCGGCAGACAGCGAGCCGCGCTATCTGCAGGTCCGGTGGGGAAAGATGCGCTGGAATGGGAGGGGCTACTTTTCTGGGCGCATGAGTTCACTGTCGATTCGATACACCCTGTTCGAACGCGATGCGACGCCATTGCGGGCGACGGCGACACTCGTGCTGACAGCGGATGGAAGCTTGACACTGCAAAGTGCCGAAGAGCAGTTGAAGGCGCCTGCTAGTGCGGTCGTGAACGTGCCTGATGCGACGTCCCTCGCGCAAGTGACGAATAGCGCCGCTTCTGCCCTGACCGGCGCGACGGACTATCTCGAGGTCGCTGCGGAGAACGATCTGGACAGTCTCGATGCGATCCGGCCAGGCCAGACACTGAAGGTGTCTGCTGCCGGCAAGGGGACGCGTTGATGCGACCCACTCCGCTCATCGTACTGCTGACTGGCGAGCCACCTGTACCGTTGAGGGTGTTGAAGCCGATCTGGGCCGATACCCATCACAAGGTGAATGGGATACCTGCCGGAACAGTCGTTCTGTCGGTGGCGGGGAATGCTTTGGAAACCTTGCCGTCATGTGACGAGGATATCGAACTTTGCACGCCAGGCCGATCCATAGCAATTTTACTGGTCGAGCACGGGATCGAGAGCTGCATTTTTCGCGGCGTCATTGTGCAACAGACGCTCAAAATGCGCCGCGATCGTGTCGAATTGACGCTGTCGCTGCGTCATGGGTTGCAGGCCCTGGTAAGTACGCATCGCTCGCAGGTTTTCCAGGAGCAGAACGATGCGGCCATTGCCGGGAGACTGCTGCTCGAGCAGGCGATTCCATTGCTCTCGGTGACGGGAATGGATACCGTGTACGACCAACTGGTGCAGTTTCGTTGCTCTGACTGGAATTTCCTCCGTTGCCGGCTTAATGCGAACGGAGTCTGGTTATTTCCCGCTCCGGAAGGGGTTGAGATCATGCGGCCGGTGCTCTCCGGCATTCCGTCGCACACTTTGCATCAACATGCTCGCTTAACGGGTGAAGACCCGTTGATCGAAGAAGGGTCATGGTCATTCAGTGAGCAATATCAACCTTCAGCGTTGACTGTGACGACCTGGGATGACAAGGCGCAGATCAGCCAGACCGCATTGGCCGGCGTGGCGGTACTCGGAACGCAGGCATTTAACGCGGCACAAGGTAATCGCCTGAATGCGACGCCGTGGGCGTTCAACTACAGTACGTCGCTGCGTTTCGATGCTGCGACTTCCCTGGCCACGGGGCTTCTGATGAATCTGCAGTCCGCGGGCGTTCAAGGGGAGTTTGCGGTTGAAGGTTCCATTGATTACCGGCTAGGGCAAACATTGGCGATAGAAGATTATGGCCGGTCGGTTGACGGTCACGGGATCATTACCGGGATACGTCATCGGATCAGCAAGGAAGAGGGATGGCGAACAACCGTCTCGGTGGGCAACGACGATTTCACTCGCGATGCGACGCTTGTTCCCCGTGTGACAGGTCTTCATATCGGTGTGGTTGCGCCGTTTGAAGAGGATATAAGTGGCATGAATCGCCTCCGGGTTCGTATGCCGGTACTGGGCGACATGGATAATGTCCTGTGGGCGCGCTTCTCCAGCCCGTATGCCAGCCAGATGAGCGGCTTTTGCTTCTACCCCGAAACCGGTGATGAAGTAGTGGTGGGTTTTTTCGACGAGGATCCTGGCTGTCCGGTGATTCTTGGAGCCATGCACAATCCCGTCAACCGGGCACCGATAGCCCCCTCTCAGGAAAACACCAACAAGGCATTGGTGACCAATAAAGAAGGGCGCCAGTTTCAGCTGTCCTTTGACACGCTTGCCAACGCCGTGGAACTGGCGTCGTCTGATAATAAGTTGACTTTGCGGGAAGGCGCGACCCTGGAGAGCAAGGAGGTGTTGTCGGTGAAGGCGAGCAGTATTTCCATCGAAGGCGATAAAGCGACGCTGTCCGGTAAGAGCATGGTCAATATCACCGGCGCGAAGATCGATCTCTCACATTAGCCTCTGTAATCGTGCAGTTCCCAATGCACAACCACGAGTGACTTATGGCAAACGATATTCTGACGCAGACATTCGGCCGTGGCTGGGCCTTTCCGGTCGCATTTACGCTAGCTGACGGTGTAGTGATGGCCGAAGGCGCGCAGGACGTGAATCAGAGCTTGCGCATTCTGTTCAGTACCGAACCGGGTGAGCGCGTGATGCGAGAAAACTACGGCTGCGCGTTATATGACGTGATGTTCGAGAATATCGACGGCGATCTCATCGCCGAAATCGAAACGCGGATCATCGACGGCATGCTACGTTACGAGCCTCGCGCCCATCTGACTGCGGTGCGGGTCTATCAACCCGACGCTGCGTTGAACCAGTTGCAGGTGGAGGTGACCTATTGCCTGAGGGGGAGTGATATCGAGCAGAAGATAGCCGGTCTGCTCGACGTCGGCGACGCGCAAGGCCGGTGGATGGCATGAGCTCCTTCGTGGTTGTAGACGGCACGGTACTCGTCTTCGAGCCGATGTTTGGTCAGAGGCAGGTTGTGCTTTCTGAACCCGCGTTTATATCGGGCCATGGTGAGGCGACGATTAACGAGCGCCGTGTTTGTGTCATGGGTGATGAAAAGTGCGTCCAGTGGCAAGCGCAATACTTTATCCCGGGATATGCGCCAGGCACCGGCATTGTCAGCGTTGAAGCTTTGGATGGCAGCCAGATGGCCCCGTGCGTGACCAGCGGTGCGCCCCTTATCCTGATGGGACAGCGATTGATCGCACGCTTCGCGCCAACCGTGCCGGCGACAATGAACGCTCCGCCATACAGTCCGGATCCGATAGCGCCAAGTATGGGGCACGGCCGATTCATGCCGCCGCAAACCTTGGTTAGCGCGGGGTAATTCATCGCTATTTTTTTGAACGTGACAATTAGTCATGCTTATTTAAAAGCGATTCCGTTTAGCCATGCCTGTAACATTGTGATGACGCGGAGAACGCAATGAATCGCGGGAGATTTGAATGTCAGGATTGAATGATCTGAAAGCCACGCTGGAAGAACTTGCACCGGATGCCCGATTTGTTCTGGATGGCCGATCCGACGAGTCGATTCTGAATTCGATCTATGACTACGCGAAGTTGATTCCCTTTGATGCCGACAATAGCTGGGCCGACTTTTTTTTCATGGCGGAAAATTCGCCTGGCAAGCTGGCGGAAATTCATGGCAACAGCGATCTGGCGGATGGCGCGCTATTGCCGCAGCAAGCCTTCCTGCTGGCGTTTCTAGACGTACTGAAAACGCCACGAGCGCTATTCAACCATCTCCCGGCGGCGCATCGGGAGCTGTACTACCGGGGCCAATTGGGGTTGAGTGAGCAACGCGCAAAACCGGACAGCGTGGCGCTGTCGTTTCAGTTGAGTGCTTCGTCCCGGGGGCAGTTCATTCCGGCGGGAACGTTGTTCGACGCAGGACAGGATCGGAATGGCGCGGCCATACGTTATGCGCTGGATGAGTCCCTGCTGGTCAACCGTGGTGAATGGACGGATTTGCGCTGGGTATTGCCGGGCGCGAAAGGAACTCAATTGGCGGCTACCGTTTACAGTCGCGAGGATAAGGTTGAGTTTCCACAGTACGGTCTCAGGTTATTCGACGCGTGCGACGGGCAGCGGACCGTGATGACTGGCCGCATGGTGGCGGCCGCGCTATTGGCGATGCCCGCCGGGTTGCGCACTATTACAGTGACCTTTGCTGCCGCCCTGGATGTCGAGAGCCTGACATCGGCACAGGTGAGTGGCACGGATAGCTGGCTTGACCTGGCCGTAGGCAAGGGTTCAACCACCGATTCGCTGATCTTTACTCTTCAGCCCGAAGCGGCCGCGATCGCGGCACCGCAAAATCTTGATGGCATCACCGTGGATACACCGTTGCTGAAGCTCGGACGCGACGATGGCGCCCAGGTTCCGGAGATTACGGCGCTTTCGGTGGCGGCGGCTGGAAGTGCCGAGGTGCACTACAGCACGGATTATGGTGTGGACAGGCTGGATAGTACGAGTTACCCGTTCGGTACTTCGCCCGTAGTGGCGTCGGGCTTCAATCTGATGGCGCCAGGCTGGTGCAATCGGAGCGAATCTGTCGTGCTGACTTTGACGCCGCAGTGGATTGGTTTGCCCACTGAAGGATTTCCAACATGGTATAGCGGATACGACTACACGCCTTCCAATAACAACGCCTTTATGGTGCAGCCGCTCCTGGTTTCATCAACCGGTAGTCAGCCGTTATCAAGTACGCCAGGCGTCAAGGGGGACTCGGCCCAGGCGCTATTTGAAAGCGGAACAGGAACACCGGTCCCCGCACCGCTGACTATTGCGCTTCCGCCGTTGCTAACCGCGTCACCCACCGGGAGCAGCAATCCCTGCGACTGGCCACAATGGCTTCGCCTGGAACTCGTCAACCCGGATTTCGGGCATCAGAACTACCTCAAGCTGGCTGGGACAAAAGTACTGAACCCGCCTTATACACCTCAAATGAAGGCGTTGTCCGTGAATTACACCGTGACGGCACAGGCAGACGACTTCGTGCAGTATCTGCTGACGCCGTTTGGCTACGCCAGCGAGATCGACCCGGGGGATGTCAGTCAGTCGCAACTTTATCTGGGTTTGAGCGGTGGTAAGGCGGGAGACACGTTGTCGTTATTCTGGCAATTGGAAAGTCCACAGACGTTAAAGATCAATTGGCAGTATCTCAATCAGGACAACCAATGGGGGTCCTTGAATGACACCGTTGTGGACGGTACCAGGGGCCTATTGGGAAGTGGCCTGTGGTCGGCGCTCTTGCCTGACGATGCGAGTGCGGACGTTGCGCAAATGCCGGCGGGCCGTTACTGGGTAAGGGCGCTGATCAATCCGCCCGACTCAGGGGGCGACACCTGTGCCTACCCCTGGTTCCGCGGTATCACGGTCAACAGCATGACGGCGACATTAGACGCGCCGGAAACACTGGATCCGGGGCATTTCCTTCAGCCGCTACCGGCCGGCACAATTGCGCGGCCGGTCGCGCCGATCCCGGGAATAGAGGGTGTCGAACAACCTTGGCCATCCATCGGAGGGCAACCCGCTGAGACCCCTATTCAGTTTTTCCAACGTGTGGCGCAACGGCTTTTGCACCGGGAACGGGCATTGACGTGGCAGGACATGGCCTCCCTGTTGAAGACGCGGTATGCCAACGTGTTTGGCGTCGCGATCCCCCCGGTGGACCGCATCACTCAATTGCCGGCCCCGACAGCGCAAACGCTGCTGGTGATTCCGGTGAATGCAAAAAAAGATAATCAGGACCGACTGCGCCCCAAGTTCAGCCAGGCTCATCTGAATGACATGGCGACCTACTTGCAAACGCTGGCCTCGTCATGGATATCCATTGTGCTGGTCAACCCGACATACCGCGATGTGCCGATTGCTTATGACGTGACATTTAACGTGAACCCTGACTACGGCTACCGCAAGTTACAGGAATTGCTGGCGCAGCACTATATGCCGTGGGCATGGGACCGGCAGAACGGCGTCACCTTGGGGAGCACGCTCGACTATTACGGCATCATCGCCTGGATCCAGCAGCAGTCGTTCGTGATCAGAGTGAATGACATGACGCTCGACAGTAAGAAGGCCTCATGTGAGGCGCAGGAGAGCGAGGTTCTGGTGCTGACATGGGCCATTTCACCGCGGACTCATTCCAAGGCGGTAGCATGAGCAATCCGAACAAGTTACTCCCTCTTGTTAAGCAATACATCCATTTCGACACGCTGTACGGGCAAGCGAAACAGGCGATCGAGACTTACGGAGGGCGGAGTTGGACTGATACCGGCGAGCACGATCCCGGAGTCACGTTCATGGAAGGGTATTGCTATAGCGCATCCGATTTGGCGTATCGCAGTACGCTGCCACTCACGGACCTGCTTACGCCTCCTAGTGCTGATCAGATCGCCGGCGGTGGTATTTTTCCAGCGGACTTCGGTCCGCAAATGACGCTGACCAGTGGACCTATCACGCCTGAAGACTATCGCCGTGCGCTGTTGGATCTTTATGACACGACAGGCCAATATTTCTACTTTCGTAACGCGCAGTTGGTCGTTGACCCTGATGACTATACGTATTGGTATGACTCTGGCGAAAAAGAGTTCAGTTTCGTCAAACCAACTTCAACTGAGAGTAGCGCTCCAGTCGAGTTTAAGTTGCGGGGAAACTATACGCTCTACGTGGAACCTACCAGAAGCGCGCTACAGGCCCAGACGGCGGCAAAGGCCGCGCTTAACGCTTTTCTGGCCGACAATCGGAACATCGGAGAATCCGTCAGCAACGTTGTTTGGACCAGTCCACAGCAAATCAATCCGTTAGCATTGATTGAACTGGATGAGAATGTGCAAAATTTTGCCGCCATTTTTGCGGCAATATACGAAGCGACAGAAAAATTTATTTCACCATCGGCCATGCGTTACTCGGCCGCCGCGCTCATCGCGCAGGGTGAGCGTCCTGATGCTATTTATCAGGGGCCTTACATGACGAACGGCTGGATTCCTGTTTTGCCGGAGACGGTCGACTATACAAAACCCGTTACGGTTAATCTCGGGGGGCTGGCGCAGGTTTGGCTCGCGATCGATGGCGTTAAAAGTATCGTTTCGCTCAGAGAGTGGTCAAACGCAGCTAATACATGGAGCTGGACCAGTCAAAACAATTCAACCTATCCGCAGCTTTGGGGCCCCGACCCGTTGACTGAGATAGTTCAATCTGTTCAGCTCATTACTATTGGTGGCGAGTACGTAACGGCGGCGAAAGGCGATATTGAAGCTGAAATGAGCGCGGATCCGGTTATTCGGGATCCTGATGTAATATTGCCCTATGGGCGTTATCGCGACGTCGCACAATATCATCCGGCGACTGACAGCATCCCTCCGTGCTATGGCTTGCAGCAGCTCCCCCCAGGGGGGGCACAGCCGCCGTTGTATCAATTCCTGTTGCCGTTCGAGCAGATGATGGCTAATGGGTGCCATCAACTGGCGATGCTGCCGCAGCTGCTCACGTTCAGGCGAAACGGGTACACGGTTTGGGGCGGGCAATGGCCGTACGCGCCAGGCAGTCCTGCCGACAAGGTGCATGAAAGCTATTCATCTGCCTTAAAGACTCAGATAGCGGCCAATGCTGATGATTACGATCAGGAACTGGCAATCCTCAATTATCTGTTGACGTACTTCGGTACTCAGCGTGCCGCGCAGATGCTGGACACGACTGCCGACGAATTTTTGGCGGTCGAGCAAAATTATCTTGGCAACATTTCGGAGCTGGCCTATCACCGCGATAATATCCGCCCTGACGAAGTTTCGGCACTGCAAAAACGAATTGCTTCCCGATTGGGTTTCGGTATCGATCTCTTTGACAACCCGGTGGATCTGAGCCGGTTGCCGTTTTATCTGATCGAACATCGGGCGTTGTTGCCGGTTCGGCCTTCCAGTCAATATGATGCGCCGAATTATCCCGCGGGAGTTACCTTATCGGATGATCAGAGCACGCTCACCGTGGTTCTGGATCCCGCTACCTCTGTGAGTGAGCTTCTGGTCGGGCAACTGATCGACCTGGTACTTGTGGGCGGGTTGGCGGAGCCGAAGGAGAATGGCGACTATACCTTGACGGCATTGATCGTTGGCGCGATTGATGTCGAGGGCAATTCGTTTTCCTTGTATCTACAAGACAACCCGGAGTTAGTTCTCAACATGGGGCGAATTGTCGACGCGCAAAATGCCAAGAAGCTGTATTGGAAGAACTGTCAGGCGTGGCTGCAAGATATCGATTATCCCCTAATGTATGCGGCCGATCAGGATGGCGTGCCGGCCGACGAAAGGGTGTTGGCAATTTCTGGAAAGTTTCCTTTTCCCGCCATCTTGCGTGTCGGCGACACGCTGGTAGTCAACGCGATCGAGGATCCTGTTGCGACAGGGGCGGGTGTTTCCGCGTGGGAGTTGCCTGTTACCGTCAAGGCGATTGACGGCGTGGCGGGCACCGTGACTGTTGTTAAAGCGGACGGCGCGGAACATGACTTTCCGGTTGGGACAGACGTCAGAAATTACTTCTGGTATGCAGGAAGCAGCTTTGATCGCTTCTCGTTTATTGTCAGTCTCGTGCTAAATAAAGCGATTCTTCCGCAGCAGGGCGATGCCTACACCACGGAAAGGTGGATTCGTCAGTGCGTCCAGGCGGAGATTCCAGCTTGTGTCAGTGTCGTGATTCATTGGCTCGATGATGTGAATGTCAATCCTTCCAGCCCTGTCTCCTTTCAGAATTTCTCGAGGAGCTATTCCAGTTGGCAGGCCGGGAAAACAGCCCCGAGCACGGCAACTTATCAACTGCTTTGGCAGCTCTCGCTTGGCCTGCTACCCACAAGGTTGATTGGTATCGGCACCATGGTCATTGCCAGCAGCGACCAGCGGTCTCAGGTGATTGGGCCGGACGGGACTGACTGGAATGTCGACGTGATTGCCAAAAATAGTCTGTTCCTTGTTCCGAAAAAATACGTGCCGTCATAGTCACATCTTTGCGAAGTTAGTGATGTGGCGTGATTAGCCGGTTCTAATGAATTTTTCAGATTAAGATAAGGAATGCAAATGAATACGAAAAACTCATCGAGTTCGAAAACCGGAAGTGGAACCACCGAATCTGGAAAGGATCGAGGATCCGCCGCTGAGGCTGCGAAGGACGCTAGCGCACCGGCGCAGGCAGGTGGTCCCGCGATGGCCACCGTGGTTGATGTGACTTCCGCGGACCTTAAAAGTCGGTTTGTTGCGGGCAGCATTCCGTTGCAGCAGGACTTTGGCAATTTGATCGATATCGCCGAATGCGGTCGCCGTGCTGTCGGGCAGAGTAAGGATCAGACGGATAACAATGTCGGGGCGGGGCTGGCTTTGGCTTCCGATGCCGCCAACATAGGGAAACTGTCGGTGAAGCCCGCGCCATCTGACGGGATCAAGGTAGATGATGGCGGGTTGAAAATCAGGAGAGGTGGATGTATCACCGTCGATAGCAACGGTATCGCGGTAAAGGCTGGAAACGGTATCGATGGAAGTAGTGATTATGTCTGCGTTAAGGCGGGTTACGGGATAGTAGTGGATAGCAGCGGGGTCAGTATTGATTCTAAGACCGTTCTTCCAAAAGGCATGATCATGATGTTCTGTGGCAGCACGATACCGCAGGGTTGGGTGGTCTGCGATGGTGGGTCTGGAACCCCCGACCTGAGGGGCCGGTTCATTCTCGGCGGTGTGGTGGCTGATGTGGGGGGCGAGAATGGAAAGTCGGTTTCGGGTGACAAGAATAATAAGGTATATAGCCAGACGTCAACGGCTGTTAAGACAGGCATTGATGTCAACATTGACGATTGTACGCTAACGATCGAACAGATTCCCTCGCATTCTCATTGGTCCGGCACCAAGCGGACCGGACCCGACGACTTATGCGACGCTTACGGCTATCACACAGAGAGTTTCAGTACCAACATGACACTTGCGGCGAACGTTTTCGAAACAATCGAACCGGGAAATTTTTACCAGGTTACCAGTTCTTCAACCGGTGGTGGGAAACCTCACTCTCATCCAATTTCGGTCACAGAGGATTCGCATGCGCACGCGGTCGATATCGTTCCGCCTTACTATATTCTGGTTTTTATTATGAAAACCTGATTCAATGCGCCGAATATATAATTGATCGCCCTGTAAGACATCGGAGTGTGGAGAGGGAATGGATGCTGCGGCGGCAATTGGTGCGTCTGTTTTGGGATGTTTGCGAATTGAAATCGTTGTTTCCTGCGAGTATTCGTCGAGAGTGATCGATTGGTGCAGGAACAGGTTGGATTGTGATTTGCGCGATACTGTTAGTCAAGGTGTTGAGAGGCTTTCTCGAGAAATTCCAACGGCTCAGCGGATCGATGACCTTGTGTTTGATCTGGGCGTTCTGTCATTGTGGGAATTCGAAACGCAATTCTGCAAAATGGTCGAGCATAAAATTTCGCGGTACATAGAAGAATCAAAATTGAATTTACGGGTCAATCCTGAATTTAGAAGCGAATGGATGGCGTCAATTGATTCAGGAGAGTCTTCGATTTCCGGTCGTAGGACGCATGCCCGGGTTTTTGCCCGGAACGATGATGAAAGGCTATTAACGCGAACAAGGGCTGATGCGCACGAAAACAGGTTGGCGATCGCCGAAGCCTGCCTTTTTTCGACGTCCAGGTTGCATCTTTGGAAAACGCTTGACCGGGGGGAGTTGCATCGTCTGTTGAATGCTTCAGATGTTCTAACGCCAGACATGCTTTTACTGAGTGCCTTGAGATATCTTCATGAAGACGCGTTTTGGGATTTGGGTAAAAATTTACTGCAGCCAGAAGTTGCAGTGCTGGCGATATCGGTGGACGGTTGTGAAAGGGCGCTAACTGAGTTGTTTGATCTGCCGCTCTCACGTTCGTTGTTGCCGTGGTTGCGTGCGCTGTGGGCCCACGAGCCGGTGCGTCGCGTAATGGAAGGCAGAGTGGCGTTTGACCGTGTAAAGGAAATACAGGGCGTGTTCGACGAAGTCAGTTTCCGGAAGGGCGAAGCGCGGAAGGCGTTCAACGACGTGCCCTCCCAGGCGAGGGAAACGCAGCGAGTGTTCGACGCGACGGGATCCCGCGAGAGTGAAATGCGGAGGGTGCTCAATGAGTCGTCTTTCCGGACACGGGAAGTTCACCCAGTACTATTGAAGCGCACCTCCGGAGGACGCCGGTGCTGGCAAGAATGCGCCGCCAGTTCGACGGAGATTCAGGTGAATAATGCGGGTCTTGTTTTGTTGTGGCCACTGCTGCCAGATCTACTCTGCCGGTTGGGCCTACGGGGGAAAGACCGCTTCATCGACGCTCAAGCCCAAACAAATGCCGCCTGCTGGCTAGACACCCTGATCTGGAACGACGATTACGCACGCGAGTGGCGCATGCCGTTCACCAAATGGCTATGCGGCTTGCCGCTCGAATGCGAAATCGAGTGGCAAGCGCCTGACGAAACAACGACCGAACAGCTGCATTGCTGGCTAGCCACGCTTCCCGAACAACTACCCGGCTGGCGCACGTTGCAGGTCCAGGACATTCGCACACTGTTTCTACAGCGCCCAGGCGAAATGCTGCTAACCGAAACCTCACTGAAACTAAAGGTACAACGGGAGCCTTTCGACATCCTGCTGAATGACTGGCCGTGGCCGCTGAATCAGGTGATGCTGCCATGGCTGGAGCAGCCGCTTATGATCGAATGGCTATGAGCAGGAATAGGTAGAAAGCGTCATTCGCTTCTACCTTTCTGCAGGGTAAAAATAAGGAATGCAAAAGTATGAGCGATCCGTATCTTTTAGAAGGCATGAGTCAGTCAGATCAGGACGGCACGGATCACTACCGCAACCTGATGCGTCACATCGAACGAATTGACTTGCTATTGCAGCACTACTATTACCGGCGAGCGGAGAGCAGCAATCGCAGCGACTTTCTGCTACCGGAACAAGAGATTGCAGCGCGCTTGAGACAACCGCTGGGCGCCCCCGCCTGGGCGGCGCCCGACCCTATGCATTCTCATCCTGGGCAAGCAGGTGCATCGCCTCAGCCGGGAGACCTCCTGACGCAGATAATCGAGCGATTCGAACTGACGGACTTCGAAAGCAACGTCTTGCTCCTCGGTTTGCTACCTCACTTTGACAGGCGTTACCACGGTCTTTTTTCCAGCTTGCAGGGCGGTCCGCAACAACGCCTCCCGACATTCGAATTGGCGCTGACGTTATTTTGCGAGTCCGCATCTGCGAGACGTGCCCAGCGAGCCAGCTTGCTGCCTGACGCGTCGTTGCTTGGCTGTCGGCTCGTGGAGTCGCAGGATAGCGATTCCGCTGACCTGGAAAGCTGGAATCAGACATCATTCAGAACGGCGACTGAAGTTTTTCACTATCTGTTGGGCAGTCGCTACTTCTCGCCGGAACTGTGGAGCTGCGTGGAGTTGTTGGAGGGGAACGGTGCGAGCGAAGGCAACTTCGCGACATTCCTATCCACGTTGCAAAATCAGTTGATCCCACCGCAGAAGGCTATTCGCCCCGTGATGATGTTGCGCGGCAACCAGGGCAGCGGAAGAGCTCAGGCCGTGGCGCAAGTGGCGCGAGCGGCAGGACGCGACGCGCTATGTCTGGATCTATCGCGCTTGCCGGAGAATGACGCTGAAGCGGAGGAAGTCTGCGCCCAGCTTTTTCGTTATGCGCGCATGTCAGCGGCTTGTGTTGTCGTGCGCTCCCTCAGCACGTTGGCGGAATCGCGCAAGCCATTGTTTGGTGGTCTGTCGCGGCAACTGGAACAGCCGGGGCTTGCGGTAGTTTGTCTGGTTGAACCGCTTTCGCCTTTAGTATGGTTGCGCAACATTCCACAGTTTTTGTTAGAGATGCCAACGCGCACCGCGACCGCGAAAGCCGCTTTGCTCGATGAGCGGCTTGCACCGTTCGACGCGTCAGATATCGATTCAAGCGCGTTGAGCCGTTGTTTTCACTTCACGCCAGAAACGCTTCCTTCCGTCGTCAGCGAGGCAGTGTTTTATAGCCAGCAGCGCGATCCCGATCAAGGATTGAATCAGCAGGATTTGCGAAAAGCCATGCGTCTGCGTTCGCAGCAGAATTTCGGAAAATTGGCGCAACGTATCGAGCCGGGACGCAGTCTCGACGATCTCATTGTGGCCGATGAATTGCGTCAGCAATTGAAGGAAATCACCGCGGCGATCAAGCATCGGGACAGCGTTCTCGACAATGGCTTCGCTGATAAGGTGGGCTACGGCACTGGAATCAGCGCGCTGTTCTACGGCCCCTCAGGGACTGGCAAGACGATGGCTGCCGAGGTCCTGGCGGCAAGCCAGGGCGTCGATCTGATCAAGGTCGATCTATCCACGGTGGTGAACAAATACATCGGCGAAACGGAGAAGAATCTTTCACGCATTTTCGATCTTGCGGAAGCGGACGCCGGCGTACTCTTTTTCGACGAAGCGGATGCGTTGTTCGGCAAGCGCAGTGAAACCAGGGACGCGCAGGACCGTCACGCGAACATTGAAGTGTCCTACCTGCTGCAGCGACTGGAGCGGTATCCCGGGCTGGTGGTCCTGGCTACCAATAACCGCAGTCATCTGGACGATGCCTTCAGCCGCCGTTTTACTTTCATCACCCGGTTTTCGTTCCCCGACACCGCGCTGCGAGAGCGGATGTGGCGCGCTATCTGGCCGGAGAGTGTGCGGCTTGCGGCCGATGTCGACCTGGCTTTCCTCGCGGCACGCGCCCACCTGACGGGTGCCAACATTCGAAACGTCGCCCTCTTGTCAGCCTGGCTGGCGGCAGATGAGCCCGATGGGGTGGTCCGCGCGGCTCACATCGAGCTGGCGCTGAAACGGGAATTGGCCAAGATCGGACGGTTAATGCTGTAGTTTCTTGAAGAGGAGTTGTTTTATGACCGCAGCGATTCAATCCAGTACTGCAATCATCGACGTCAACAACGCATTGAACACCGCGCTCACAAACTATGTCGACGATGGGGTAAAAATCACGTTCGATCTGCCTGACCTCGATAATTTGCCGTCGGATCCGACGGTGAGTGTATTTCTCTACGAGATACACGAAGATCTACAGCTCAGGATGTCGCAGGCACGGGCTCAATCTCGTGATCCGGATAAAAACGTGGTGACGATCTCGCCGGCCTGGGTCAACGTCAGCTGCAATTACCTGATCACGTACTGGGATCCGCAGCAAACCACCAGTGGCGTCGGCAGTCCGGGAAGCGCGCCGGACAATCAGGCCATCAAGGTGATGAACCAGGTGGTGAATGCGCTGATCAACAACCGGCAGCTAGCGGGCATACCTGGCGCCTATACCCGGATGATCCCGCCGAAAGACGAGTTGAACAGTCTGGGGAATTTCTGGCAGGCCCTTGGCAATCGGCCTCGTTTGTCTTTACACGCATCGGTAACGGTGCCGGTTTCTCTGACCGACAGGAATGAAACGGCGCCGGGCGTGCTGACCACCGAGTCCAACATCGAGCAGATTTCCTGATTGCCCGACCCGGCTGGCATCGCCGGCATCGGCAGCCGACGGCTGTTTCTACAATGCCATATCGAAGGCGGGCTTAAGGAACAATTCGATCGCCATCACGATGAGGCCCATTGCGGCCGCTGACAGCGTCAACGTACCGTATTCGTCGTAGCGTGAATCGTATAGGCACGCCACGACGAAAATAATCGCCAACAGGTTGGTCAGCCAGTCGAAGTTCAGCGCCAAGTTCATCGATCAAATCCGGACTCGCGCGCGACTCGTATCGTCGAATCGCGCAATTACGTGAGCCGGATTCTAGCCAGTCGAGCTTACGGATTCGCAACGACTGTGCTTACACGTATTACGCCCCTCGCGGAACATCACATCATGTCGTGTTCGATCCAGTCGATCACCGAGGTGCGTTTCGGCTGCCAGCCGAGCAGTTTGCGGGCGCGCTCACCGCGCACGCGGCTGTTCGAACCGAGCCCGTACGAAGCCATTTCGTAACCCCATTCCTGTTGCGCTGCTTCGAGCGGCCAGTCTTGCGGCTCGCCGAGTTGCATCACGCGGGCGATCGCGGCGCTCATGTCGCGAAACGACGCCTCGCCGCTTTCGACGAAGTAGAAGGCACCCGCCGGCGTGTTCTCCAGCGCGAGGCGATAGAGTTCGGCGACGTCGTCGATATGCACGTTCGACCAGATGTTGCCGCCGCTGCCCACATGCCGCACCACGCCGCTCTTTTGCGCCTGGCGCACGAGCCGCGGCAACTGCACGCTTGCGCTGCCCGGCACGGCGCCGTGGCCGTAGATCAGCGTGTTGCACAGCACCGCCGTGCGAATGTTCCGCTGTGCCGCATCGAGCACGCGTTGATCGATGGCGACACGTGCCGCTTTATCCGCGGTGGGCTCGGGCAGGGCGTCCTCGTGATAGATGCGCGCGTTGCCCGCTTCGCCGCCCGACGCGTCGCCGACGATACTCGAGCCGCTCGTATGCAAAAACGGCTTGCCGGAACCGGCGAGACCGTCGATCAACGCTTTCACCGCGCCTTCATGGTCGCTGTTCGCGGCGTTGATGACCGCATCGGCGGCTTTTGCTTCGGCGATCAGGAGGTCGCTGTCGTCGAGCGTGCCGATGACGGGTTCGATACCGAGGCGTTGCAACTCGGCGCTGTGCTCGGGCTTGCGGATCAAACCGCGCACCTGATGGCCGGCGCGCACGAGGTGCGCCGCGATCGAACCGCCGATAAAGCCGCTGGCGCCAGTAATGAAAATCTTCAAGACGTTCTCCCTAAGGTGGAAACACCGGAAACACGATGCAATGCCTGCAGTATCCGCCGTGTTGATTCTCGCAAAAAGCGTGTTAGTCTCAAATCAATCTTGATTTGAAATCAACAATGAAGACTTCCACCGACGAGTTGCTGGTGTTCGTCACGGTGATCGACAGCGGCTCGATCACGGCGGCGGCGGAGAAATTGGGGCAGACCGTCTCCGGCGTCAGCCGCGCGCTCACGCGCCTTGAAAAGAAGCTCGACACCGCCCTGGTGCGGCGCACGACGCGCCGCCTGCAACTGACCGAAGAGGGCGAGGCGTTTCTGCGGCGGGCCCGAGCGATTCTCGATGCGATGGAAGAAGCCGAGGAATCCGTCACGCGCGGGCGCGAGCGGCCCTCGGGACGTTTGCGGGTCGATGCGGCGTCGCCGTTCATGCTTCATTGCGTGGCGCCCCATATGAAGGCGTTTTCCGCGCTGTATCCGGAGATTCGTCTGGAGCTGACCAGCAACGAGCGGATCGTCGATCTGCTCGAACAGAAGGTGGATATCGCGATCCGCATCGGCGCGTTGCAGGATTCGACCTTGCATGCGCGCGCCCTGGGCAGCAGCAAACTGAGAGTGCTCGCCAGTCCGGCGTATCTGGCCGAATACGGCGAGCCCAGGTCGGTGGAAGCGTTGCGCGCGCATCGCCTGATCGGCTTCACGGCGCCGGAGCACCTGAATCGCTGGCCATTGAAGCGGGGCGGGAAGGGCAAGTCAGAGCCGTTGAAGATCGAGCCGGCGATCACCGCATCGAGCGGCGAGACGCTGCGTCAGTTGGCGCTGTCGGGGTGGGGCATCGCCTGTCTCGCCGACTTCATGACCGCGGCCGACGTGCGCGAAGCGCGGCTGGTGCCGATTCTCGGCAACGTGTTGTTGGACGAGCGGCAACCGGTGAGCGCGGTGTATTACCAGAGCGCGTCGCTGGCGGGGCGCGTGCAGTGTTTCCTGGATTTCATTGCGGCGCGGGTAATGCTTTAGCGCATCCTTCGCCAGTAATCCGCTTAAAAGCCCGCGGCTCGTATTGAACTGACCCCGCAAAGTTGGACACCCGTCCAACGATTTGGGGTGCAGTTCATATGAGTGCGCGGGCTTTTTACGCCGTCAGCGGGCTCTCCTATAACTCCGTAAGGGGCGTATAGGCGGGCCCTACCGCGTCGGCCGGCGCGTTGAATCTTTTTGTCCGCGTTCCGCCGACCATTTTGAACGTGTATATACAAGTTGTTTGCTGCGGAGAGCGAATGCGGTGCGGCGTGCGTGGGCACCCGAAACCCTTGTGCGGACGATATATAGGTCACGTAAATGTCCGGCCCTAATGGAAACCCCTAGGCCCAAAGCTGCAAAAACAAGTTGTATATACAAGACGGCGACGCTAAACTTCTCTCGAATTGTATAGACAAGACAGGACAACACCATGATCAATCTGAAGCCCGGCTACCTGACCCTCCCGCAACTGCGCCAGATCGCACGCGAACACGTCGCGCTGCAACTCGATCCCGCCAGCCACGCCGCCATCGACGCCTGCGCCAAAGCCGTCGCCGATATCGCCGCGAAAGGCGAGCCGGCGTATGGCATCAACACGGGTTTCGGGCGCCTTGCCAGCACGCACATCCCGCGTGACCAGCTCGAACTGCTGCAACGCAATCTGGTGCTGTCGCACGCAGTCGGCGTGGGTGAGCCGATGTCGGGTCCGGTCGTGCGCCTGCTGATCGCGCTGAAGCTGTCGAGCCTCGGCCGCGGCCACTCGGGCATCCGCCGCGAAGTAATGGAAGCACTGATCACGCTGTACAACGCCGATGTGCTGCCGGTGATTCCGGTCAAGGGTTCGGTCGGCGCATCGGGCGACCTCGCACCGCTCGCGCATATGTCGGCCACCTTGCTCGGCGTCGGCGAAGTGTTCGCGAAGGGCGAGCGCATGCCGGCCACCGAAGGCCTCGCGCTGGCCGGCCTGAAGCCGCTTACGCTGCAAGCGAAGGAAGGTCTGGCGCTGCTGAACGGCACGCAAGCTTCGACCGCACTCGCGCTCTACAACATGTTCGCAATCGAAGACCTGTATCGCACCGCGCTGGTGGCGGGCGCGTTGTCGGTGGACGCCGCAGCGGGTTCGGTCAAGCCGTTCGACGCGCGCATTCACGACCTGCGCGGCCATCAAGGTCAGATCGACGCGGCAACGGCTTACCGTTCGCTGCTGCAAGGCTCGGGCATCAATGTGTCGCATGCCGATTGCGACAAGGTGCAGGACCCGTACAGCCTGCGCTGCCAGCCGCAAGTGATGGGCGCGTGTCTGGACCAGATGCGTCACGCCGCCGACGTGCTGCTGATCGAAGCGAATGCCGTTTCCGACAATCCGCTGATTTTCCCGGACACGGGCGAAGTGCTGTCGGGCGGCAATTTCCACGCTGAGCCGGTTGCATTCGCGGCCGACAACCTCGCGCTCGCCGTTGCTGAAATCGGCGCCCTGGCCGAACGCCGCATCGCGCTCCTGATCGACGCGACGCTGTCGGGCCTGCCGCCGTTCCTCGTGCGCGACGGTGGTGTGAACTCGGGCTTCATGATCGCTCACGTGACCGCTGCGGCGCTCGCCTCCGAGAACAAGACGCTCGCGCATCCGGCTTCGGTCGATTCGCTGCCGACGTCCGCGAACCAGGAAGATCACGTTTCGATGGCGACGTTCGCCGCGCGCAAGCTTGGCGACATTGCCGAAAACGTCGCGAACATCCTGTCGATCGAGTTGCTCGCCGCCGCGCAAGGCGTTGATCTGCGCGCGCCGCACAAGACCAGCCCGAGCCTGCAGAAAGTGATGGATGCAGTGCGCAAGGACGTCGCGCATTACGAGCTCGATCACTACTTCGCACCGGATATCGCGGCCGTCACGCGTCTCGTGCAAAACGGCACGATCGCGAAGCTGAGCCCGTTCTCGTTCGCGTCCGAACAGTAAGCTCGAACATCACGTTTCAAGCACGCAAATCAAGCCAATGAACGCACCGGCCTATCAGGGCATCAAGGACTTCATCCTCGGCCGCATCCATGCGGGCGAATGGGCTGAAGGCGACCAGGTGCCTTCCGAAAACGAGCTCGCACGCGAATTCAACGTCGCGCGCATGACGGTCAACCGTGCGTTGCGCGAGTTGACCTCGGAGCAGGTCCTCACGCGTGTGCAGGGCTCGGGCACGTTCGTGGCCCGGCCCAAGTACGAATCGACGCTGGTGGCGATCCGCAGCATCTCCGACGAAATCGTCGCGCGCGGTCATCGCTATCAGGCGAAGGTGCTGCACGTCGGAGCGAGCATCGCCGACGAAGCGCTCGCCGAAGAAATGCAGGTGAGCGCGGGCAGTCCGGTGTTTCATTCACGCGTGCTGCATTTCGAAAACGACGAGCCGGTGCAGCTCGAAGAGCGCTGGGTCAATCCGGCGGTTGCGCCTGAGTACGCGTTGCAGGACTTCACGAACACCACGCCGAATCAGTATCTGGTGCGCGTCGCGCCGCTGCAGCGCGTCGAGTACCGCATCGAAGCGCTGGCTGCAGATGGGGACACACGCGAGCTGCTGACGATGGATGAACTCGAACCGTGCCTCGTGCTGCACCGGCGCACATGGTCGCAAAGCCAGGTCGCTTCGGTCGCCAATCTCTGGCATCCCGGCAGCCGCTATCGCTTCACCGGACATTTCTGATTTCGCCGTTTCTGACTGATTTCACGACTCATTTTTCCGAATTCTCCCGAACATTTTCACGTATTCCGAGGGCCACCATGAACAACCCGAAACACATCGACCCGCGTCTGGACCCGACCCGCACGATCCGCGCACCGCGCGGCGCGGAAAAGACCTGCAAGACCTGGATCGCGGAAGCCGCGTACCGGATGATCCAGAACAATCTGGATCCGGAAGTCGCCGAGCATCCGCACGCGCTGGTCGTATACGGCGGTATTGGCCGTGCCGCGCGTAACTGGGACTGCTTCGATCAGATCCTCACGTCGCTGAAGGACCTGAACGAAGACGAGACGCTGTTGATTCAATCGGGTAAGCCGGTCGGCGTGTTCAAGACGCATGCGGACGCACCGCGCGTGCTGCTGGCGAATTCGAACCTGGTGCCGCATTGGGCGACGTGGGAACATTTCCACGAACTCGATCGCAAGGGCCTGATGATGTACGGCCAGATGACGGCGGGCAGCTGGATCTACATTGGCAGCCAGGGCATCGTGCAGGGCACCTACGAGACGTTCTTCTCGGTGGCGAATCAGCATTTCAACGGCGACCCTTCGGGCCGCTGGATTCTGACGGGCGGCTTGGGCGGCATGGGCGGCGCGCAACCGCTGGCCGCGACGATGGCCGGCTTCTCGATGATCGCAGTGGAATGCGACGAGACGCGCATCGACTTCCGTCTGAAGACGCGTTACGTCGACAAGAAAGCGGCGACGCTCGACGAAGCGCTCGCCATGCTTGAAGAAGCGAAGAAAGCGGGCAAGCCGGTGTCGATCGGCCTGCTCGGCAACGCGGCGGATGTGTTCGCCGAATGCGTGACGCGTGGCATCACGCCGGATTGCGTGACCGACCAGACCAGCGCGCACGATCCGATCCACGGCTACCTGCCGCAAGGCTGGAATGTCGAAGACTGGCGCGAGCGTCAGAAAACCGTGCCGGATAGCATCGTGCTGCCCGCCAAGCAGTCGATGGCCAAGCAGGTGCAGGCGATGCTGACGCTGCAGGAACGTGGCGCCGCTACGCTCGACTACGGCAACAACATCCGTCAGATGGCGCTTGAAATGGGCGTGGAAAACGCGTTCGATTTCCCCGGCTTTGTGCCGGCGTATATCCGTCCGTTGTTCTGCGAAGGCAAGGGCCCGTTCCGTTGGGTCGCGCTGTCGGGCGATCCCGAAGACATCTACAAGACGGATGCGAAGGTCAAGGAACTGATCCCAGACGATCCGCATCTGCACAACTGGCTCGACATGGCGCGCGAACGCATTGCGTTCCAGGGCCTGCCGGCGCGGATCTGCTGGGTCGGCGTGAAGGATCGTTACCGTCTGGGCCAGGCGTTCAACGAAATGGTCAGGAACGGCGAGTTGAAGGCGCCGATCGTGATCGGCCGCGATCACCTCGATACCGGCTCGGTGGCAAGCCCGAATCGCGAAACCGAATCGATGAAAGACGGCTCGGACGCCGTCAGCGACTGGCCGTTGCTCAACGCACTGCTGAACACGGCAGGCGGCGCGTCGTGGGTCTCGCTGCATCATGGCGGCGGCGTCGGCATGGGCTTCAGCCAGCACTCGGGTGTCGTGATCGTCGCTGACGGCACGGATGCGGCGAAGGAGCGCCTTGGCCGCGTGCTGTTCAACGATCCGGCGACCGGTGTGATGCGTCACGCGGATGCGGGCTATGAACTCGCCCAGGAAACGGCGCGTGAGGCAGGTCTGAATCTGCCGATGCTGGGCCGTTGATCGTGGCGCTTCACAGCCCGCTTGTCGGCAGCATGGCAACCGCTTCGCTGATTCGCGGCGCCGACCTCGTGGCGGCGCCGTGGAAGAACGGCGGCGGCGTCACGCGTGAAGTCGCTGCGTTTCCCGCGGGCGCGGGGCTCGATGCTTTCGTGTGGCGCGTTAGCATCGCCGACGTGGCGCAGGCCGGGCCGTTCTCGCGTTTTGCGGGTATCGACCGCACGTTGGTGTTGTTGTCGGGCGCGGGCATGTTGCTCGACGAAACAGGCGATGCCGGCGCTCACGCCGTGAAGACGCATGCGTTGACTCAGCCGCTCGATATCGCGCGGTTTGCGGGCGAAGCGCAAATCGACGCACGCCTCGTCGACGGCGCGACGAGCGACTTCAACCTGATGGTGCGCCGTGGCGCGGCGGTGGGCGAAACCGAAGTGTGGCGCGGCACTACACAACGCGCTTTGTCCGCCGACGTGGTGCTGTTGTTCTGCGCAAGCGGTTCGGTTTCGGTCACGCTCGGTGGCGAAGCCCAACCGCAAGTGCTCGAGGCCGACGACACACTGCGCATCGACACGCCGAGTGCGCTGTCATGCACGGTCGAGGGCGAGGGCGCATTGCTCGCGATCAGCATCCGCTATATGTAATGACCGCAACGATCACGACGATTCGCGTGCGCGCTTAAATCCTGGCACAGGCCGGGTGAATGCCGGGTGAATGCCTGGTAAATGCCAGGCAAGGGCCTGGCAAAGCGCGCCGCGAACCACCACAGACACGCAACGAGCTGCAAAGAGCACGCGATGAAGCAAACCGTCTGGCATCACCTGAAACTCTGCCCCAAGGGCGATCCCCAACACACGCTGCCCGATGCCGCGATTGCCGTTGACAACGGCAAGATCGCATGGCTCGGCGCAGCTTCCGAATTACCCACCGACTACGCCGCATGGCCGCGCGAAGATCTGCACGGCGCGTGGGTGACGCCGGGTCTCGTCGATTGCCATACGCACCTGGTGTACGGCGGCCAGCGCGCGGATGAATTCGCGCAGCGCCTCGCCGGCGTTAGTTATGAGGAAATCGCGCGGCAGGGCGGCGGCATTGTCTCGACGGTGCGCGCCACGCGTGCCGCCGACGAAGACTCGCTGTTGCGCCAATCGGCCGCGCGCCTCGAACCGCTGCTCGCCGAAGGCGTCACGGCGGTCGAAATCAAATCCGGCTACGGCCTCGATCTCGCCAGCGAGCGCAAGATGCTGCGCGTCGCGCGCCAATTGGGCGAGCGCTATCCGGTATCGGTCTATACGACGTTTCTCGGTGCACACGCATTGCCACCCGAATTCGCGGGAAGGGCCGATGCGTATATCGACGAAGTCTGCAACACGATGCTGCCCACGCTCGCCGACGAAGGCCTGGTCGACGCCGTCGACGTATTTTGCGAGCGCATCGGTTTTTCGCTGGAGCAAAGCGAGCGCGTGTTCCAGGCCGCGGAGCGCTATAAATTGCCGGTGAAAATGCACGCCGAGCAGTTGTCGAACGGCGGCGGCACGGTATTGGCCGCGCGTCACCATGCGCTGTCCGCGGATCACCTTGAATTCCTCGACGAAGCCGGTGTTGCGGCGATGAAAGAGTCCGGCACCGTTGCCGTGCTGCTGCCCGGCGCGTACTACTTCATCCGCGAAACGCAATTGCCGCCTTTGGACTTGCTGCGGCGCTATCAGGTGCCGATCGCGATTTCCACCGACAGCAATCCCGGCACGTCGCCCACCACGTCGCTGCTGCTGATGATGAACATGGCGACTACGCTGTTCCGCATGACCGTGCCCGAAGTGCTGCAAGGCGTGACCTCGCATGCGGCGCGTGCGCTCGGCAAGGCGGATACACATGGTTCGCTGGAAGCAGGGCGCGCGGCGGATTTCGCGGTGTGGTCGGTGGAAACGCTTGCCGAGCTGGCTTACTGGATTGGGCGTCCGTTGTGCGCGCGAGTCGTGCGTGCGGGCGAGACTGTTTATACGCGGCGCGATTTAAGCTAGGGCCTGAGAGATGATGCAATCCAAACAATCGCTATTCGCCGATCATGCCTATTTACCCGACGGCTGGCGCCGCAATGTGCTGCTGGAATGGGACGAAAACGGCACCCTGACGTCGGTTACGCCCGATACGGCGGCTGTTCAGGACGGTGTACAAAAGGCGGCCGGCCCGGTGTTGCCTGGCATGCCGAATCTTCACTCGCATGCGTTTCAACGCGCGATGGCCGGTCTGACCGAATATCGTGCGAACGCTACCGACAACTTCTGGAGTTGGCGCGACCTGATGTACCGCTTCGCCGCGCGAATCACGCCGGAAGGGCTCGCTGCCGTCGCACAGTGGCTGTACATCGAGATGCTGAAGGCGGGCTATACGTCGGTCTGCGAATTTCATTACGTGCACCACTCGCCGGATGGCAGCCACTATGCGAACCCTGCGGAACTGGCGCAGCGCGTGGTGGATGCCGCTTCGGCGAGCGGCATCGGCATGACGATGCTGCCCGTGCTGTATCAGTACAGCGGTTTCGGCTCGCGCGCACCGCGTGAAGATCAGCAGCGTTTCATCAACACGCCGGAGGGTCTGCTCGGTCTGCTTGGTACGTTGCGTGCGGCGCGTCCCGAGAATGCTGCTCTGCGTTATGGCGTAGCGCCCCATTCATTGCGCGCGGTATCGGCCGATTCGTTGCGTGCCTTGCTGAACGGCATCGATAGAAGCGCGCCGGTTCACATCCATATCGCCGAGCAAACCGCCGAGGTCGACGCCTGCCTTGAAACCGAAGGTGCGCGGCCGGTGCAGTGGCTGCTCGACCGCTTCGACGTCGATAGCCGCTGGTGCCTCGTGCACGCCACGCATGTCGATGCGAACGAAACGCTTGCGCTCGCGAAAAGCGGCGCGGTCGCCGGTCTGTGTTTGACCACCGAAGCCAATCTCGGCGACGGCATTTTTCCGGCGCACGCGTATCTCGACGCGCAAGGGCGCATCGGTGTGGGCTCGGACAGCCATATCGGCGTCGACTGGCGCTCGGAATTGCGCTTGCTCGAATACGGCCAGCGCCTCACGCGTCGGCAGCGCAATGTGCTGGCATCGTCGCAGGCTACGCACGTGGCCGATCGGTTGTTCGACGCTGCGCTCGAAGGCGGCGCGCATGCTACGGGTCGTGCGGTCGGCGCACTGCAAGCGGGCCGCCGTGCCGACTGGCTGGTGCTCGATCCGGATCATTCGAGCATCGCCGAGCACGCGCCGAACGCATGGCTCTCGGGCGTTGTATTCTGCGAGCATGGCGAGTCGCCGATTCGCGACGTCTATGCGGGCGGCGACAAGGTCGTCGACAACCGCCGCCATCGCGACGAAGAGAGCGCTTACGCGCGCTATCGCGGGGCGCTCGCCGACCTGCTCAAGTAAGGCGCTGACGCCACTCGCTGAAGCGAAATGCTCGCGTGAATGGCCGAATATATTGCCGAATGAGTTGAACCTTCGACTTTTATCGATTCATCGATTCCGGACTGATATGACTGCTTCATCTACTGCCACACCTCCGCCGGTTTTATCGCTGCATCAGGGAAGCCTGCCGTTGCTGATTTCGATCCCGCATCTGGGCACGCAAATTCCCGCCGATATCGCCGCAACGATGACGCCGGCCGCGCAGCGCACCGACGACTGCGACTGGCACCTTGATCGCCTCTACGCGTTTGCGAAGCGCATGGGCGCGTCGATCCTGGCGCCGACGTACGCGCGCTATGTGATCGACCTGAACCGTCCGCCCGATGGCGCGAACCTCTATCCGGGGCAGGACACCACCGGTTTGCTGCCGGTCGATACCTTCGACAAGGAGTCCTTGTACCTGGAAGGCCATCTGCCGACGGACGCCGAAGTCGCGCGCCGGCGCGATGTTTACTGGAAGCCCTATCACGACGCGCTGGCGCGCGAGCTCGCCGCGCTGAAGGCGAAGCACGGCAAGGTGCTGCTGTGGGAAGCGCACTCGATTCGCTCGCATGTGCCGCGTTTTTTCGAAGGACGTCTGCCGGATTTCAATTTCGGCACGTCGAATGGCGTGAGCGCGGTGGCGGGATTGGGGGAGGAATTGGCCGCCGTAGTCGAACGGCATGGCGGTTATTCCGCTGTTGCCAATGGGCGGTTCAAGGGCGGCTATATCACGCGCCAGTACGGGCAGCCGTCGCAGGGTGTGCACGCGGTACAGCTCGAGTTGTCGCAGATTACGTATATGGAGGAGCAGATGCCGTATGCGTACGACGAAACGCTGGCTGTGAAGATCGAGCCTTTGCTTGAACAACTTATGGCGACGGCGTTGGAGCGCGTTAGCGCAGCGTGACGGCGGCAGTTTGCCGGCGGCAGCCTGAGCGCGCTGCTGTGACGGATATCCCTCTCATCTTCGCCACGCGGTTCGCCGCGCTTCGCATTCCGCGAGGCCGCAACCGCGTCGGCTCACACCGCGTCGGCTCACACCGCAAAGGTGTAACAGCATGTGTCCGTGATTGCATGCTGCGGTTTTCGCGCCGAACGTATAGAGCGTCGAAGGTTCCGCTAAAGGGTGAACCGTGGGGGTTGAGCCGCCGGGTTGACCCGCGCCGCGCCGAAGCGCAGCGGCCACAAAAAACCCCGCTTATGGCGGGGCTCTCCAACGTGCACCGTGTGGGCTGCGAACGCTTAGTGGCAGCGACGTTCCCAGTGATGGTGGACGCGCACCTTGTGGCATTCGCGATGGTGCTCATAAGCCTGGGCGGGAGCGATCGCGCTCAGGGTGACGACGGTTGCTGCGATGGCGAGAACAATCTTCTTCATTACAAAATCCTTAATTCATGGTGGTGGTGCTAACGCTGCAGCACGCGGCGTGCCGCAACGGTTCGAAAGGATGCCACACATCGCGCGTGAAGCGCGGGAACGCTGGCCGAATGCATGGGTCAACTCAAAGCGCCTGGCATCGTGGCGGTTTATCCCCGGACAGCGGCGCGCAGTAGCGTGCCATTTCGGCACATCGAGCGTCGCAGGATACGCGTGCGGGCATTGCGCGCGAGGCGCTGAAGCGGCTACCCTTTCAGAACGATGACGTGTGTGCATCGCGTCATCCGTACATCGGGCAAAAAATGGAAGGCCCAGCGATGGAAGATTCCGACGAATTGCTGCTCCCGGTCTGGCGAGCGAACCTGGTGCTGCTGACCCGCGAGGTTGGCGCCGCGACGCGTCTGGCGCGCATGATGACCTTTTCCGCCAGCTATCTGAAATTGATGTTGTCCGGCCAGCGCGAATTCAGCGAGGAGTTCGTGCGCGGCATCGAGGCGGTCACGGGCTTGCCGAATGGCTGGATGAACGTGCCGCATACCGAGCAGGACATACCGCCCAAGGCGCGCGAAGCGATCGACAACGAACAGCCGCTTGCGCGTTTTCGCGGCACGGCGCATCCGGTGCGCAAGAAGACGGTGCTGCGCCCGCCTGAGCCGATTTTCGGCCAGGCGGGTCCGGCCAAACGCGTGGAAGAAGAGACGCTCGACGCCGAAGCGCATCGGCGTCAGGCTCACTTCCGCAAAGTTCGCGATCTGGCGATACAGGATGTGCGGCGTTTCGAGCGGCATTTGAGTCAGGCGCCGGTGGACCTTGCATCGATGCGCTCGAAAGTGGAGGACGTGATCGCCGCCGCCGATCTCGACGACCCGATTCAGGCCGACCTGGCCGGCCGGCTGGAACAGATCGAAAAGCATCGGCATTTGCTGCTCAGGCATGTGGAGCGGTTGCAGGCTTTGCTCGGGCAAATTGGGGGAGCGGATTGATGTAAGTCACGCGCCACGCGCGCAGTGACCACAATACGGATTCAGCCGAGGTGCATCTTGGGGAAAATTGCCGACACTTTGCAGCAGGCGCTCGCGCAACGCGCACCCCTCGCGAGCCTCGCCGCCGCGGCGGGGCTGAGCGAGTTCTATTTCCTGCGCACGTTCCAGCGCGTGACCGGCGTGACGCCGCATCAATATGTGCTGCGGGCACGTTTGCGAGCGGCGGCGCTGCGTCTTCACGACGACAGCGCGAAGGTCGTCGATATCGCGCTCGATTGCGGCTTCAACGATCTGTCGAATTTCAATCATGCGTTTCGCGCGGAGTTTGCGTCGAGTCCGCGTGCGTGGCGCGCGCGGGGCAGGGCGCGTCGCGCATGATCCTGTGCGCTGCGTTCATGAAGGTGGCCGCCGCGTTGGCGCTGGTTGCGTGCGCAAGCGCCGCGCAGGCTGAAGGCAGTGCCGCGAGCGGTCCGGGCAGGTCTAGCGCCTCCAGCACGTCCAGCACCTCCAGCACGTCAAGCACGTCAAGCACGTCAAGCACGTCAAGCACGTCAAGCACGTCAAGCACGTCAAGCACGTCAAGCACGTCAAGCACGTCCAGTTCCGCCAGCATCCCCAACGACGACCTTTCACCCTCGACGGTGGAGCGTGACGTCCATCTCTTCGTGATCCAGAAAGACGGCTCCGTCGAAGAACATGACGACACGGTCTTGCGGGCCAACACGACGAGCGGCGTTGACGATATCGCGCAACGCTACGTGTGGTTCAACAAGGACATCGAGCAGGTGCAATTGCTGGCTGCGGAAACGATCGACCCGAACGGCGTCGCGCATCCGGTCGGCCCCGAGGCGATCCGCGACGTGCAGGAACCCCGTTCGGCGGGCGCGCCGAGTTTCGAAGACGGGGTGTTGCGCACGGTGATCTTTCCGGGCGTCGAGCCCGGCTCGCGCGTGCATCTGGCGTTTCGCAAAACCCGCACGAAGCCTCTGCAGGCCGGCACCTTCGCGTATCTGGTCGAACCGACGCGCGACCCCGTCGAGATGCAGCGCCTGATTTTCGACCTGCCCGCCGACGTGCCGCTCTATGCCGATGCGCGCGGCTATGTCGCGCTGGCGCCGGTTACGGCAAACGGCCGCACCCGCTATGAGTTCGACTACCGGCACGGCCCGTATGCGCCGCTCGAAACGGGCGCGGTGGGCTATGCGAACTGGGGCGACCGGCTGATGGTGTCGACGGTGCCGGACTTCGCGAGTTTCGCCGCGCGTTATCGCGGCCCAGCTGCCGACGCGACGATGAGCGACCCGGCGATCGTTGAACTCGCGCAGAGCCTGACCGGAAAGGCCAGCGACCCGCGCGCGAAAGCGCAGATACTGTACGACTGGATGCGTTTGAATATTCGCTACGTCGCGCTGTTTCTCGGCGAGACGGCGGCGATCCCGCATAGGGCGATCGACATCCTGCACAACCGCTATGGCGACTGCAAGGATCACGTCGCGTTGTACAGCGCGCTATTGGCCGCGGCCGGCATCCGCAGCGAGGCCGTGCTGCTCAATCTCGGGCCGTACTATAGCTTGCCGTCCGTGCCGGGGTATGGAAGCAGCGCGATCAATCATGCAATCGTCTGGATTCCTTATCTATCGTTATTTGCCGACACCACGGCAGGCGGCGTGGGTTTTGGTTATTTGCCGCCGAGCGTGATGGACCGGCCCGTTTTGCTGGTCGACGACGGCGTGCTGGCGCGCACGCCGGCCACCCAGTGGCGCGAGCGCATGGCGCGCCTGCAGATCGACGTCGATGAGAGCGGGGCGGCCAACTACGCTTATCGCGTGGAAGATGCCGGCTATACCGCGGAGCTGGAGCGCAACACGTTCCGGCGCGCGACACGCCAGCGTACGCAGCAGATTGCCGCGAATCGTCTATTGCTGACGGGCTTGCATGGCACAGCGCAGCTGCGCGCGGGCGATCTGACTGCAACGGATGGACCGTTTTCCATATCGATGCAGGGACGGGTCGAGCACTTTGTCTGGACCGACGGCACGACGGCCGTGCCCGCCTTGACGAGCTTGTCCGGCGGAATGGCGGGGCAGGTGCAGGCGTGGCTTGCGGAGCCGGCCAGGACGCAGCCGTGGGCCTGCATCGGCGGGGAATTCGACGAGACGCTGGAAATGACGCTGCCGAGGTTTGCCCGCGTGACGGAGGTGCCCCCGGATGCCACGGTGCAGGATCGTTTCTTCGAGTTTTCTGCCCGCTACGTGTTCGATCCTGCCGCGCGGGTCTTGCAGGTCAGGCGGCACCTTCGCGCCGCGTTTGGGCATCAGATGTGCTCTGCCGATGAATTTGCCGGCGTGAAGGACGATCTTGTCCGGATCGAGCGGGATCTCGATGCCGAGGTGGTGGTGAAGGAGGTCAAATAGGCTCGTGTGGCAGCGGCAGCGGCAGCGGCAGCGGCATCGGCATCGGCGGTAAAAAAGTACCGCCGCTGCCGCGCTAACAATCACGCCGTGATGGGCAAAGGGAGACCCTTAACTTCCGCTCTTCGTCACGATAGGAACCCAGCTCCCGTTCTTGACCTGATACAGCGTGGAAGCGCCGCTCTTCAACGCCCCGGTGCTGTCGAAAGAAATCTTCCCGGTCACGCCGTCGTCATCGATCGCCTTGAGCACTGGGCGGTAGACCGCAGGCGAGTTCGATTTCGCTTGCTGCATCGCCTTGATCGCGGCCCATGCCCCGTCATACCCAAACGGTGCGTACGACAGGATATCGACCCCGAAGCGCTTCTTGAACTTCGCGGAAAAGTCCTTGCCGCCCGGCAACTGGGCCAACGGTCGGCCGTATTCCCAGGCCATTACGCCTTCGGCCGGGTCGCCGGCGAGCTTGATGAAGTCCTGGTCCATCACGCCGCCGCCCCCCACCAGTTGCGCGTTCAGCCCCAATTGCTTCATCCGCTTGGCGAAGCCGGCCGCCTGGGTATCCAGGCCGCCGAAGAAAATCAGGTCCGCGTTGGTCGCCTTGATCTTGGTGATCTGCGTGCTGAAGTCCACTGCGTGATTGTCGGTGTACTCGCGCGTCACGATGGTGCCGCCATGCGCCTTCACTGCCTTCTCGAACTCGTCGGCCTCGCCCTGGCCGAACGCCGTGCGGTCGTCGATGATCGCAATGCGTTTGGCCTTTGTCACCTCGACGGCGTAGACGCCCGCGTTGCCGGCGTTCTGCGCATCGGTGGAAATCACCATGAAGGTGTTCGCGAAGCCCCGCCCGGTAATGATCGGATTGGTCGCGGCCGGGTCGATCACCGGAATGCCGGCCTGCTCGTACACCTGCGAGGCAGGAATCGTCGTGCCCGAATTGAAGTGGCCCACGACCGCCGACACGCCCGCGTCGACCAGCTTCTGCGCGGCCTGCACGCCGACGCGCGGGTCGGCCTGGTCGTCTTCGGAGACGAGCTGGAATTGCGCGACCTTGTCGCCGATCTTGATCTTCTGCGCGTTGGCTTCTTCGATTGCAAGCCGGACACCGTTCTCCAGATCCTTCCCGTAGCCGGCGTTGGCGCCCGTCAGCGGCGCGGCGAAGCCGATCTTCACCGGCAGGTCGTCGGCGAAACTGGCCAGCGGCGCGACCGCGAAGGTAGCGCCAACAAACAGAGCAAGCGGTTTCAGCGTGTTGCGAAGACTCATGGTCTCTCTCTCCATCGACAGTTTCAGGTGTGAAAGCGGCAAGACGGTAACGCTGGATTGACGCGCACGCATTGGTTTGACTTCGCATGGCGCGCGTCATCAAGGGTACGGATGATCGGTCACCATTAACAATGCTGGATTACACCGAAGGAAATCCCCCGCCTCGGAGGAAATCCGCCGCCCGGAAGGAAGTCTCCCGCCCCGAAGGAAGTCCCCTTGGGGGGCGGACGCGCCGTGGCGTTCACATATCGGTCAATCTGGCGCGAATATAGAAAGCCAATTTGCAGCCGTCTTGGCAGTTCGCGGCGCTTTGAATGAGCATTTCGGCATAGCCTGCGCAGCGCTTAGGCTGGCGGCCTGTCCGCGGCGACACGTAGGTGCGGATTGCGGCACATGCTTAAGAACGAGGGGGATGCGCGGCGCGAGCGCACCGGCTGTGCTGGAGCAGCGCACCGCGGCATAGAAGCCGCGAATGTGCCAATGAGACGTGGGAAAACGACCAGCGAAAAACAACCTGCAGCAGGCTAGGCAAATACCTTCAATGCTCGCCTTGCTGGCGCAGCAACTCTTCGCGCAGACGCAGCAGCGGCGCCTTGGTCTCTTCGTCGGCCCAGGTGTCGAGATCGTCGATCGCGCGCTGGCAGCCGTCGAGCACCAGGTCGAGATCCACCGGCACGCTGTTGTTCAACGCGAATTCGATCGTCTCGGCGAACTGCTGGCACTCGTCCTCGCCGTACGAAATGTCGAGGTTGTCGGCGATGATTTCGGCGATATTGCTGCGTGCCTTGTCGTCGGGCGTCACCATATCGACGATGCCGCGCGCCACCGCCAGCGAATAGTAAAGCGCAATGTCGAGCCACTGTGCGGGATCGAAGTCGCTCTGGTCGAACTGGTTCTCGAAGTACTCGATCGCTTCCTGCTCGTGCGCTTCGTCCGCGTCGACGCTCATGCACAACTGTTCAAAAAATTCTTCCCGCTCGCTGCGGATATAACCGTCCATCGATGCCTCGTCTGCTGAATGCCGGATGCCGGATGCCGGATGCCGGTCGCCGGACGCCCGATGCCCGATGCCCGATGCCCGATGCCCGGACGCCCGATGCCCGGACGCCCGGACGCCTGAAAAATGCGGCGTAGGCGGCTGGCGGCCAGGTCCTACGCGGCACGCATTATAGGACGCCCGGCTGAAAAACGCGGCTCACGTGCCGGGTGTGGGATCGGCTGGCAACTGAAGCAGGCCGCACGGGCGCGTGTTGAACCGCGCCAGGGCACCTGGCGGCTACGCTGTCTCTTCCGCTACCCAGGCGTCGAACCATTCGCGCGGTTGCGCGATTTCGTTCTGCGCGGCCACCAGTTCCAGTTCATAGCGCCCAGCCTGCCAGGTCGCTTTGACCACCGCGTTCACGGCGGCCAGCGTGTGCTCGAAGGCCGCGCGGATCGAATCGCCCAGCAGCGTGCGCGCGACAAACACCGCGCTCGTCAGATCGCCGACGCCCACCGGCTGCCGCGCGAACGGGTAGAGCGGACGCTGCCCCATCCAGGCTTCGCGCTCGGTGACGACCACCATGTTGAACCGGTCGGCGGGGCTGTTGCGATCGAGCAGATGTTTGACCAGCATGAGCTTGGGCCCGCGGGCGATGACCTCGCGGCACGCGGCCACGGCTTCTTCGAGCGTCTCGATCTCGCGGCCCACGAGCCGCTGCAACTCGGTATGGTTCGGCGCCATGGCGTCGGCCACCGCCGGCATGGTGCGTACCAGAAATTCCTGGATGCCCGGTTCGACCTTGCAGCCGCTCGCGGCGCCCATCACCGGATCGCAGAAGTACCACGCGCGCGGATTAGCGGCCTTCACGGCCTTGACGATCTCCAGCACCGCTTGCGCCTGCTCGGGCGTGCCCAGGTAGCCGGACAGCACGGCGTCGCAGCGCGGCAGCATGCCGATCGCGCCGATTCCTTCTACAAGCTCTTCCATCTGCGATGCCTCGATCGCACTGCCGGTCCAATGACCGTACTGTGTGTGGTTCGAGAACTGGACGGTATTGAGCGGCCAGACATTGACGCCGAGCCGGCTCATCGGAAACACGGCCGCGCTGTTACCGGCGTGCCCGAAGACGACATGTGACTGGATGCTCAGAACGTTTTTCGTCATGATGTGGCCCGCGCAAACGGTGATGCGCGATCAGTGAGAACAGATGGATGGCCGCGATAACGAACCGGCCTTGGCCGGGCGCCTGAAGCGGCGTGGCTGATTCAGATAGTGCAAGAAAAATGCGCGGTCTGCATAGTCAGGAAACAATACATGAGTTTGTCACGCGCGAGTCGATCCGTCCCCGTGTTGTTGCGTCGAACCATCAAACGGGTAGGGGGATCAGGCGAGTTCGCGATACAGCGCCAGATAGCGCTCGGCCGAGGCGCCCCAGCCGAAATCCTGATGCATCGCGCGACGCTGCGTGGCTTTCCATTCGGGGCGGCGGTCATAAAGCGCAAACGCGCGGCGGATCGCGGCTGTAAGGCCCTTCGGCTCGAATCGTTCGAACACGAAGCCGGTGGCGAGATCGTCGGCGAGATTTTCGAGCGACGCGTCGACCACCGTGTCCGCCAGGCCGCCGACGCAATGCACGAGCGGCAGCGACCCATAGGCCAGCGCATACAGTTGCGTCAGCCCGCAGGGCTCGAAGCGCGACGGTACCGCGATCACGTCGCTGCCGGCGACGATCGTATGCGCGAGTGTTTCGTCGAAACCGAGTTCGACTGCCACCGATTCCGGATGCATGTGCGCGACGCGTTTCAGACCGGTTTCGAGCGCCGGGTCGCCGGTGCCGAACACCACCAGCTGGCCGCCGCGTTTGACAATTTCGGGGACCGTCTCGAGCAGCAGGTCGAGGCCCTTCTGTTCGGTTAGCCGGCTCACCACGCCAAACAGCAGCGCATCGCTTTTCTGCGCGAGGCCGAAGCGCTTCTGCAGCGCTTCCTTGCAGGCCAGTTTGCCGGCCAGACGGGTAGCCGTGTAGTGATCGTCGAGCAGCGCGTCGGTGGCGGGATTCCACACCGAGTAGTCGACGCCGTTCAGGATGCCGCTCAGATCGTGCGAGCGATGGCGCAGCAACGCGTCGAGCCCGCCACCCTGAGCGAGCGTCTGGATTTCACGGGCGTAGGTCGGGCTGACGGTGGTGATCCGGTCGCTGTAGTAGAGGCCTGCCTTGAGGAACGACAACTGCCCATAGAATTCGACGCCGTGCATGCTGAAGAAGTCGTCCGGCAACGCCAGCTGGCCGAACTGATGCGCCGGAAAGACACCCTGATACGCGAGGTTGTGCACCGTGAAGACGCTGCGCGCGAACGAGCGGCCGTGCTGCCGTTCAGCCGCTTTCAGATAGGCGGGTGCGAGTCCGGCATGCCAGTCGTGCGCATGGACGATCTGCGGCGCCCACGCCGGGTCGAGGTGCTGCGCCAGTTGGGCGGCAACCCAGCCGAGCAGGGCGAAGCGTTGCGCATTGTCGCCGTACGGGACGTGTTCGTCGTTCAGATAGGGGTTGCCGGGCCGGTCGTACAGTGTGCCGGCGCGGATCATATAGACGATCAGGCCGTTCGACGACAGCGTGCCCTGTTCGAGCGTGACGCCCGGCGAGTCGAAACGGCGGCCCAGCTGCGCCACTGGCCGCAGGTCGGCCAAGCCCGCGACCACCGCCGGAAAGCCGGGCAGCAGCACGCGCACGTCGGCGCCGCGCTCGATCAATGCGGGCGGCAATGCGCCCGCGACGTCGGCGAGACCGCCCGTTTTGAGGAGGGGATACAGCTCGCTTGCGACGTGCAGGGCGCGAATCGTCATAGGCTCGGTCTCGTTCCTGTGAGTGCTGGTTTGCGTCGGGTCTACACGAGCGGCAAGACGGGCGGCTGGCTCCGCCAGCCCGTTCGTTTTGCCGTCCCGGCGAGGATCAATTCCCTTTTTGCCGCAGCGCCTCGGGCGTGACCAGCACGACGCCGTCGTCGGTACGATAGAAGCGTTCGGCGTCGGCCACGGGATCTTCGCCGATCACCGTGCCATCCGGAATGGTGCAGCCGCGATCTATCACCACTTTCTGCAGCCGGCAGCTCGCGCCGACGGTGACCTGCGGCAACAAGACTGCCTCATTGATATTACAGAACGAACTCACTTTGACGTTCGACGACAACACCGAGCGCGAAATCTGCGAACCGGAGATCACACAGCCGCCGCACACGATCAGATTGTTGCCGGTGCCTTGCAGGCCCTTCAGGTCGCGCACGAACTTGGCGGGCGGCAATTGCTCCTGATATGTCCAGATCGGCCAGTTGCGGTCGTACAGGTCGAGCGTCGGAATGGTGGAGGCGAGGTCCAGGTTGGCTGCCCAGTAGGCGTCGATCGTGCCGACGTCGCGCCAGTACGGCTCAACGGTCGGGTCCGACGACACGCACGACATGCTGAACGGATGTGCGATCGCCGTGCCTTGCGTGACGACTCGCGGCAGGATGTCCTTGCCGAAGTCGTGATCGGTGTCGACGCTCGAGATGTTCTCTTCGAGCAGCGAATACAGGTAATCGACACTGAATACGTAGATGCCCATGCTGGCGAGCGCCGAATCCGGCCGGCCCGGCATCGCGGGCGGATCGGCGGGTTTCTCGACGAAGCCGGTCACGCGGCGGTTTTCATCGACGGCCATCACGCCGAAGGCCACGGCGTCCATGCGCGGCACCTCGATACAGCCGACCGTGCAATCCGCGCCGCTTTCCGCGTGATCCGCGATCATGCGCGTGTAGTCCATCTTGTAGATATGGTCGCCCGCCAGCACAACCACGTATTTCGGCCGGATCGAGCGGATGATGTCGAGATTCTGGAACACGGCGTCTGCTGTGCCGCGGTACCAGTGGGCGCCTTCCACACGCTGCTGCGCCGGCCACAGATCGATGAATTCGCCGAATTCGCCGCGCAGGAAGCCCCAGCCACGCTGCAGGTGGCGCAACAGCGAGTGTGCCTTGTATTGGGTGACGACCGCGATGCGGCGGATGCCGGAGTTCAGGCAATTGGAGAGCGCGAAGTCGATGATCCGGTACTTGCCGCCGAAGTGCACCGCGGGTTTGACGCGTTTGTTGGTGAGCGGCCCGAGCCGCGTGCCCCGTCCGCCCGCAAGGACGATGGCGAGGGTGGTGCGTTGCAGATCGTTCAGCCGTGCCGGAGTTTCCATGTCTGTCTCCTTTGTCGACCGGAGTTAGCGCTTTAGCTGTCGGCCAGAGTTGGCGCTTTAGCTGTCGGCCTGAGTTAGCGCTTTAGCGCTTACTCAGGCCCCATGCAAAGCACTTACTCTGGTCCCATGCAAAGCACTTACCCCGGTCCCATGCAAGCTAGTTGCTGATTAGTGTGCCCCGGATGGTCTTGTTCTCTCGCTCTGCGTTATTGATTCGTGCGGCAGGGCGGCGCCGTCTTCGCGGGCCCGTCTTCTACTTCTAGCACTGATTTGCCACGGGCGAATAGTGTGAATTGTGCGGATGCCGCTTGTGCGGCCGACTTGCGAACGATCAACCCTTGCGCCGGATGCATCCGTGCGCCACGGCACATAGAGCGTGAGGTGAGCCGCTGCAATACGCGTGCCACACCAGCCGATGCCGCTGTCTGTCAGTTTGCGCGTGCGGCGGCAAAGTCCGGCGGCGCGTCGCAGAATGGTCCGCGCTGAACGGGGTTCGGACGTTGGCTTGCCGGCGCGCGGCCTGCACGCTTCACGCGGCACGGTCTGACGGGGCGCCGTGAGCATTGCCGGTGGGCAACCTGACGTTTGTGTACTCAGGCTAGCCAGTCGATGATCGACAAAAAAGAAGGGCGGCCTGTGCTGAGACAGGCCGCCCTTTTTGCTATTTGTTGGCGTTATTACCTGCCGGCGCTCAACGCTTCGCGCACTTGCGCGGCGATCTCGAACGAGCGCAGCCGCGCTTTGTGATCGTAGATCTGCGCGGTCAGCATCAATTCATCCGCGCCGGTCTGATCGATGACAGACAGCAGCCCTTCCTGTACCGCATCGCGATCGCCGATCACGGAGCAGGCGAGCGAATGCGCGACGCCGTTCAACTCCATCTCCGACGCCTCGAGCCGCTCGACTGGCGGCTGCAGTTGACCGGGCGTGCCGCGCCGCAGGTTGATGAACTGCTGTTGCAGCGAAGTGAACAGACGCCGCGCTTCGTCGTTGCTATCGGCGGCGAACAGATTGACGCCGACCATGGCATACGGCTTATCGAGCGCTGCCGACGGACGGAATTGTTCGCGATAGACCTTCAGCGCGGTGAACATGTGGTCGGGCGCGAAGTGCGACGCGAACGCGAACGGCAGACCGAGTGCCGCGGCCAGCTGGGCGCTGTACAGCGACGAGCCGAGCAGCCACAGCGGCACATACAGACCTGCGCCGGGGACCGCGCGAATGCGCTGGCCCGGCACGGGGTCGGCGAAATAGCGTTGCAACTCGACGACGTCGTCGGGGAAAGACTCCGCACTATTTTGCAGATCGCGGCGCAGCGCGCGGGCGGTGCTTTGATCCGTGCCGGGGGCACGGCCGAGGCCCAGGTCGATGCGGTTCGGGTAGAGCGAAGCGAGGGTGCCGAACTGTTCCGCGATGACGAGCGGTGCGTGGTTTGGCAGCATGACGCCGCCGGAGCCGACGCGGATTGTCTTTGTCCCCCCGGCGACGTGGCCGATCACTACTGCGGTGGCCGCGCTGGCGATGCCGCTCATGTTGTGGTGTTCTGCTAGCCAGAAGCGGCGGTAGTGCCAGTTTTCCGCGTGCTGGGCGAGGTCTAGTGTGTTTTTGAACGCGTCCGCGGGGGTGGCGCCTGCGGTGACCGGTGATAGGTCGAGGACCGAGAAGGGGATCATCTTTCTGTTCATTTGCTGTTTCGGGCGCTTTCGCGCGATGGGGCATTGTGGCAAAGGTTTTGGTTTTCTGCTGATGGGCTGGGGATGTCCACGTTCGTGGAAGGGGGTTTGGTTTATTGGCGTCGCCCCTATGCGGAGCGGGCACCTGCTTTTCTTTGCGGCGGTGATCGTGCGTCGATCAGCATTCACGTGTACGGTGGACATATTGGCGCGGTGACGCGTTCCGTCTATCTCGCCGGCAGAGGCCGCAAAACCTTTATCTCCGGTTACTCGAACGACGTGTTGCCGAGTATCTGGAATGTTTCGAGGGAGTCCTTGATCTCATGAGTTTCGCTAAAGAATTCCGTATCAGATCATTCAAAGACGTGCGCCGCGCACTGCTCGAGCGCGAGGAAATCGCGTTCGTCGATGTGCGCGAGGAGGATCCGCACGCGCGCAGTCATCCGCTGTTCGCTGCGAATCTGTCGTTGTCGCGGCTCGAACTGGACGCGCCTGTCCGCTTGCCGCGCCGCGACGTGCCGGTCGTCGTGTTCGACGACGGCGAAGGGCTTGCCGAACGCGCCGCGCGCCGTCTGAGCGAGTTGGGTTATACCAATGTCGCGCTGCTCGACGGTGGCTTGCAAGGCTGGCGCGAAGCGGGCGGTGAGCTGTTCCAGGACGTCAACGTACCGAGCAAGGCATTCGGCGAACTGGTCGAAAGCGAGTGCCATACGCCGTCACTCGGAGCGCCGCAGGTGCTGGCGCTGCTCGATCATGATGCCGATGTGGTGGTGCTCGACGCACGCCGCTTCGATGAATACCAGACCATGAATATTCCCGGCAGCGTCAGCGTGCCGGGCGCGGAGCTGGTGCTGCGCGCACGGCAGCTTGCGCCGAACCCGTCGACGCGCATCATCGTCAATTGCGCGGGCCGTACGCGCAGCATCATCGGCGCGCAGTCGCTGATCAATGCGGGCCTGCCAAATCCGGTTGCGGCGCTGCGCAACGGCACCATCGGCTGGACGCTTGCCGGTCAGGCGCTCGCGCACGGCAGTTCGCGCCGCTTCGATCCGATTGTCGACGACACACTTCGTCTCGCCGCCGCCGATTCCGCGCGTGGGGTGGCGGATCGTGCCAAGGTGGGCCGCACGTCGCGCGACGAAGCGCGCCGTTGGGCCGGCGAAGCGGTACGCACCGTCTATCGCTTCGACGTGCGCACGCCGGAAGAATACGAAGCGGGGCACGTACCCGGTTTTCGCAACGCACCCGGCGGTCAACTCGTGCAGGAGACCGACATGTTCGCGCCGGTGCGCGGCGCGCGCGTAATCCTCGCCGACAACGACGGCGTGCGCGCGAACATGACCGCGTCGTGGCTCGCGCAGATGAACGTCGAGGTGTACGTAGTGGACGGCTTGGGCAATGCGGACTTCAGCGAAAAAGGCCCAGCGCCCGCCGCACGCTTTGCACCCACGCCGCCCGCTGTCGATGAGATCACGCCGGCCGGCCTGGTTGCTCTCCTGCAATCGCCCGGCACCGTCGTGCTGGATTTCACGACCAGCGCGAACTATGTGAAGCGCCATATTCCGGGCGCGTGGTTCGTGATTCGTGGGCAACTCGATGAAGCGCTGCGCAAGCTGCCGGATGCGCAACGTTATGTGGCGACCTGTGGCAGCAGTCTTCTTGCACGCTTCGCCGCGTCTGAGCTGGCGGCGTTGACGGGCAAGCCGGTGCAGGTGCTAAGCGGCGGCACGAGCGCGTGGATTGACACGGGCCTGGTCGTGGAAAGTGGTGAGACGCGTCTGGCATCGCCGCGCATCGATCGTTATCGTCGTCCGTATGAGGGAACCGAGAATGCGCGAGAAGCGATGAACGCGTATCTGGAATGGGAGTACGGGCTCATTGCTCAACTTGGACGCGATGGTACGCACGGTTTTCGGGTGATCTGAGTCACGCGGCTCACTACGACCGCACGGGTTTTGCTGCGTTTTGTCCGCGCCGAAGGAGAACAGCGCCAGCGCCGCGAACCGAAAATCATCTGACGATTCGGTGTAAACGCGCTCTCGTCTAAATCCGCCAATCCGTTTAGATTGGCTGCACCTGAAAGGCTTATCGGGGGACCAGGGCGGCCACACAAGCAGCGGTCCGCCATTCCGGCGATGGCGCAAGGTCAGAGGCCAAGGTCTCTCACCGCTTCGCCCGGGACCGGATCGCTGCGCGTCGTCCGCGGTGCTTTGTTTCTGGCGGCTGTCTGGCCGCTGGTTATTTGCCGGTTCTGGCCGTATCGACCGACTTGGCGACGCTTTGCACAGCGTCGCCTTTTTGCTTGTGGCCACGGTTTTCTCAGGTTTCGCCCCCCCTGTCGCCAAGCCACGTCGCACGACGGCTTATGACCCCGTTGCCGCTCTCGCTCGCGGTTTTTTCCATGCGCGGTTATCCTGTAGTACCCCCTACACAACGGGATGCGGGCGAATTGCCGCGTCGCATCTGTACAGGAAACTCGCTGTGAGCCTCAAATTGCTTACCGTCGCGATGCTGGCCGCGTGCGTTGCACTGACCGGTTGCGACGATCAACAGAGCGACCGTGCCGTGCAAAAACTCAAGGAATTCTTCAACGCCGTCAAGCCGGATGCGCTATTACTCAGGAATATGACGCCGGGCATCACGACCGAGGCGCAGATCCGCGACCAGATGGGCAAGCCGGAGACCGAGCGCACCTTTACCGACGGCTCGAAGCGCTTTGAATATCCGCGTGGCCCGCAAGGACTGAACACGTACATGGTCGACATCGACCGTGACGGCAAATTGCAAGCTATCACGCAGGTGCTGACCGCCGACAACTTCGGGAAGATTCGCCTCGGCATGACTGAGGACGAAGTGCGCCGCCTGCTCGGCAAGCCTGGCCAGATCGCCGTGTTTCCGCTCAAGCCGGAAACCGTATGGAGCTGGAAGTGGCGCGAGGGCGGCGTGACCGAAGAAGGCATTTTCAACGTGCACTTCGATCAATATCAGAAGGTGTACACGACATCGCGCTCGGACGTGATACGTGGGCGATAGATAGGCGATAAAAGGCAGGGAACAGATGATACATCGACGTCGATACAGCCGTATCGGGCTGGTGCTGGGGGGCGGAGCAGCACGAGGCTGGGCGCATATCGGAGCGATTCGCGCGTTACAGGATGCGGGCATCAAGCCGGACGTGGTGTGCGGCACGTCGATCGGCGCGCTGGTGGGTGCGGTCTACGCGAACGGCGACCTCGACTGGCTGGAGGAGTGGGTCTCGCGGCTCACCTGGCAGACGGTGGTGCGGCTGCTCGATCTGCGGCTGTCGGGCGGATTGCTTGGCGGGCGCAAGGTGATCCAGATATTCGCGGACAAATTCAATGGCCGCTCGATCGCCCAGTTGAACCTGCCGTTCGCGGCGGTGGCCACCGAACTCGATTCGGGGCGCGAGAGCTGGTTGCAGGACGGCAGCGTGGTTGACGCGGTGCGCGCCTCGATTGCGATTCCGGGGATTTTCACGCCGGTGTTTTACAACGGCGTGTGGCTGGTGGACGGCGGCTTGAGCAATCCGGTGCCGGTTTCGGTGGCGCGCGGCATGCGGGCGGACTGCGTGATCGCTGTCGATCTGAACAACGATATTCTGAATGGCCGCGATTTCGGCGGCGCGGTGGTCGAAACGCCCGCGCTCGATCCGGCTGCACCGCCGCCGGTTTCACTGCGCCGTAACGGCAAGCCTTGGCCACGCTGGCTTGCCCCTGCCGAAGGGAGCGCTTCCGACGATGTGCGCGTGCCGCCGGCGCCGAGTGCGCGCGTGCCGTCAATGCTGAGTTCGATCGCGCAGAGTATTGACATCATGCAGGTGCGGATTACACGGAGCCGCCTTGCTGGCGAACCGGCGGATATTCTGATTCAGCCGCGGCTGGGCGGGATGGGGATTTTTGATTTTCACCGTGCCGGGCCGGCTATTGAAGAAGGGCGTGCGGCGGTGGAGCATATGTTGCCCGCGATTCGGGCTCGGTTGGGGATTGAATGAAGTTTTGTTTGCCTTCGCGGCAAACCATCCAGGCAAAACTCCACGCCGTAGGCAAACAGCCAAACAACCACCACCGCAGGCTATCAAAAAAGCGACTCAAAACTTGCTAAATCGCGGCAGCGCTCATAGCGTGCTCTCCACCTTACAAAACGATATCCCCCACAAGACCAAGCCCTGCAAGCGCCCAGCCGCGGCAAACGGCCCATTGCTGCACCGCAGCACACCCTCGCCGCTCCTTTGAGAAATTAATTTCCGCTTGCGAGACTCCGCGCCATGCCGGATGAGTCGGGCAGGCATAACCCGACCCCATCCATGACATCCTCAATGAAACCTGGATGGAGACACGCGTGTTCCTTTACGGCTTTGGTCCGGTGTTGCTGGCCGGCACGATCCAGACGATCGAGCTGTCCGTCCTGTCGCTGGCAGCCTCCGTGCTGCTCGGCCTCGCGGGCGCGGCGGCGAAACTCTCCTTCAACCGCCCGCTCAGGGCAATCGCAACCGGCTATACGACGTTGATCCGCTCGGTGCCCGACCTCGTGCTGATGCTGCTGTTGTTCTACAGCATCCAGATCGCGGTCAACAATCTCACCGACGCACTCAATCTGCCGCAGTTCGATATCGATCCGTTCGTGGCCGGCGTGCTGACACTCGGCTTCATCTACGGCGCGTACTTCACCGAAACCTTCCGCGGCGCATTCCTCGCGGTGCCGCGCGGCCAGCTCGAGGCGGGCAGTGCGTACGGCATGAGCGGCGCGCGGGTGTTCACCCGCATTCTGTTTCCGCAGATGATGCGCTTCGCGCTGCCGGGCATCGGCAACAACTGGCAGGTGCTGGTCAAGGCCACGGCGCTGGTGTCGATCATCGGTCTCGCCGACGTCGTCAAAGCCGCCCAGGACGCCGGCAAGAGCACCTTCAACATGTTCTTCTTCATTCTGGTCGCCGCGCTGATCTATCTGGCGATCACCACTGCGTCGAACCTCGTGCTGATCTGGCTGGAAAAGCGCTATTCGATCGGCGTGCGCCACGCGGAGCTCTAAGACCATGGTCGACATTCTCAATCAATTCTGGCGCGCGTTTCTGTACTGGGACGGTCAGCGCATGTCGGGTCTGGCCGTCACGCTGTGGCTGCTGGTAGCGTCGATCGGGATCGGCTTTTTCATGGCGATTCCGCTCGCGGTGGCGCGCGTGTCGAAGAAGCGCTGGCTGTCGACGCCGGTGCGTCTCTACACTTACGTGTTTCGCGGCACGCCGTTGTATGTGCAACTGCTGCTGATCTACACCGGCATGTACAGCCTCGAATTCGTGCGCTCGCATCAGTTGCTCGACGCGTTTTTCCGCAGCGGCTTTCATTGCGCGATTCTCGCCTTCGCCCTGAACACCTGCGCATACACCACCGAGATTTTCGCCGGGGCGATCCGTTCCACTTCGCACGGCGAAGTGGAAGCGGCCCGTGCTTACGGCATGAGCTGGTTCACGATGTACCGCCGCATTGTGATACCGTCCGCGCTGCGCCGGGCGCTCCCGTTGTACAGTAACGAAGTGATCCTGATGCTGCACGCCACCACGGTCGCGTTTACGGCCACGGTGCCGGACATTCTGAAGGTGGCGCGCGATGCGAATTCGGCCACGTATCAGTCGTTCGATGCGTTCGGCCTCGCGGCGTTGATTTACCTCGTGGTGTCGTTCGCGCTGGTGGCCTTGTTCCGCCGCGCCGAGCGTCACTGGCTGGGTTACCTGACGGTGCGCACGCACTGAGCAGGCATGTTTCGATTGAGCGGCGCGGCTCGCCCGTGCCGTCACGTAGATTGATCCGTATTTTCAAAGGGAGAGCATCTTGCTCCACACGACTCAAACCGAAGCTTGCAAGCTCGCCGTTCAGGACATTCACAAGCGCTACGGCGACAACGAAGTGCTCAAGGGCGTGTCGCTCAACGCGAATAAGGGTGACGTGATCAGCATCATCGGCGCGAGCGGATCGGGCAAGAGCACCTTCCTGCGCTGCATCAATTTTCTCGAGCGGCCGAACGCCGGGCAAATCGTCGTCGACGGCGAAAAGGTCAAGACCAAAGCCGACCGCGCCGGCAATCTGGAAGTGGCCGATCACAAGCAATTGCAACGCATCCGCACGAAGCTCGCGATGGTGTTTCAGCACTTCAACTTGTGGGCGCACATGAATGTGATCGAGAACATCGTCGAAGCACCGATTCATGTGCTCGGCTTGTCGCGTCGCGAAGCCGAAGAACGGGCGCGCGAATATCTCGAGAAGGTGGGTCTCGCGCCGCGTCTGGAAAAACAGTATCCGTCGCATCTGTCGGGCGGTCAGCAGCAGCGCGTGGCCATTGCGCGTGCGCTGGCGATGAACCCGGACGTGATGCTGTTCGACGAGCCCACCTCCGCGCTCGATCCCGAACTGGTCGGCGAAGTGCTGAAGGTGATGCAGAAGCTCGCCGAAGAAGGCCGCACGATGATCGTCGTCACGCATGAAATGGGTTTCGCGCGCAATGTGTCGAACCATGTGATGTTCCTGCACCAGGGCCGCACCGAAGAAGAGGGCTTGCCCGCTGACGTGCTCACCACGCCGCGCAGCGAACGGCTCAAGCAGTTCCTGTCCGGCAGCCTGAAGTAACGCGCGGCTCGCGTCGTCCTCTTAAGCGATGGCTCGCACGTCCAACCCGGCTCGCACCACGCAGGTCGCCATCGTCGCCTTGCCGCCGGTGTCGATGTCGGGCGTCGGGCCGATTGTCGACGCGCTCAATCTCGCCAATGAAATCGACGGCCGCGCGCTGTACCGCGTGCAGGTGTGTTCGTGGGATGGCCGCGCGGTGCCCTTGTCGGGCGGCGCGCAATGGCCGGCCGATGCCGCCTTCGGCGATGCGATTTCGTGCGACTGGCTGATCATCGTCAGCGAACGGTTCCAGCAATTCGCCGACTATCGCCTCTTTCTCGCGAGTCTTTCGCGCGTCGGGCAGCGCACGCCGCTCGTCACCGGTATTCATCACGGCGTTTGGTGGCTGGCGATGGCGGGGCAATTGTCCGGCTATCGCGTGAGCGTCAACTGGGAAACCTACCAGCAGTTCTCCGAGCAGTTCGAGCGCTCGATTGTCACCCAACAGATCTTCGAAATCGACCGTGATCGCGCCACCTGCGCGGGCGGTCAGGCAACGGTCGACTTCATGCTCGCCATGATCGGCCGCGATCACGGGCCGGAGTTGGCGGACCGGATCGCCGATACGCTGGGCGTCGGCGTGTTGCGCGCGGGTGAAGAGCGGCAGCGCATTCCGTTCGTAACCGCGCCAGGCGAGCGCCATCCGCGCCTGAACGATGCGCTGATGCTGATGGAAGCAAATATCGAAGACCCGCTGACCACCGATGAAATCGCGGGTCTCGTCGGTGTCTCGCGGCGTCAGCTGGAGCGGCTGTTTCGCCAGTATCTCGGCTCGATGCCGTCCAAATACTATCTTGGCCTGCGGCTTTCGAAAGCGCGCACCCAATTGCAGCGCACCAGCAAATCGGTGGTGCAGATCAGCCTTGCTTGCGGGTTTTCGTCGGCGGCGCACTTTTCGAATGCTTACCGCGAACGCTTTGGTGTCACACCACGCGAGGATCGTCGTAACTGGATCGACAAGCAGACTGGCGCAGCGGCCAGTGAGCCGCGCCCGGCCGCACTGATCGAACGGCCCGATCAGGTGGAATAGGCAGGCCGGACAAGCAAGCTGAACAAGCGGCGGAAAGAGCAGCCGAACAGGCGCAATAAACGGCCGGGAAGCACGCTATTCGGGACCCGCGCGCGACCTGGGCGCCCGGAAGCTCATAGAAAGCGTCGCGTATGCGCAAGACGTATCGCGTGCGGTTTCCTACACTACGTGTATTACCTCTCACCTGTAACGAGGATTTGCCATGAACGACCTGACTGTGACACGCCAGACTTTCGACGAAGTGATGGTGCCGGTGTTTTCCCCCGCCGCCTTCGTGCCGGACCGCGGTCTTGGCTCACGCGTCTGGGATACGGAAGGCCGTGACTATATCGACTTCGCCGGCGGTATTGCCGTCACCGCGCTCGGTCATGCGCATCCTGAACTGCTGAAAGTCCTGCACGACCAGGGCGGCAAGCTGTGGCACATCGGTAACGGCTACACCAATGAACCGGTGCTGCGTCTCGCCAAACGTCTCGAAGACCTGACCTTCGCGGACCGCGCGTTCTTCGCCAACTCGGGCGCGGAAGCGAACGAAGCGGCCTTGAAGCTGGCGCGCCGCGTCGCGTTCGAACGCCATGGCGCCGACAAGGTTGAAATCATTTCGTTTACGCAGTCGTTCCATGGCCGCACGTTCTTCACCGTGAGCGTTGGCGGCCAGCCGAAGTATTCGGAAGGTTTCGGCCCGGTGCCGGCCGGCATCACCCACTTGCCGTACAACGATATCGAAGCGGCGAAGCAGGCCATCGGCGCGCAAACCTGTGCGGTGATCGTCGAGCCGATCCAGGGCGAGGGCGGCGTGATCCCGGCCGATCCGGCGTTTCTGAGGGCGCTGCGCGAAGCCTGCGATCAGCACGGCGCACTGCTGATTTTCGACGAGGTGCAAACGGGTGTGGGCCGCAGCGGTTACTTCTACGCGTATCAGGAAACCGGCGTGACGCCGGACATCCTGACCACCGCGAAGGCGCTCGGCAACGGCTTCCCGATCGGCGCGATGCTGACCACCAAGGAACTGGCTGCGCACTTCAAGGTCGGCGTGCATGGCACGACCTACGGCGGCAATCCGCTGGGCTCGGCGATCGCGGAGAGGGTGGTCGAACTGGTCAGCGATCCGCGGCTGCTGGAAGGCGTGCACTCGCGCAGCGAGGCGCTGAGGGGGCAACTTGCCAAGCTCAACGAACGCTTTGGCATCTTCGAGGAAGTGCGCGGCAAGGGTCTTTTGATCGGTGCGGAATTGACCGACGCGTTCAAGGGCCGTGCGAAGGACTTCGTCACCGCGGCCGGCAAGCACGGCGTGATCATGCTGATGGCAGGTCCGGACGTGTTGCGCTTTGTACCGTCGCTGATCATTCCGCTCGACGACATGTATGAAGGCTTCGCGCGTCTGGCGAAGGCGATCGACGAAGTGGTCGGCGCAACCGCTGAAGCCCCGGCTCGTTAATCAGGCGTCACATTCAATCAGGAACGACGATGCTCTTCGTACGCCCCAGCCGCCTCGCGGATCTCGATGCGCTCGAACATATGGCGCGCACCGCGCAACCGGTGCTGCATTCGCTGCCGCACGACCGCGGTGCGCTCGAAGCGCGCGTCGCGTTGTCGGAAGACTCATTTCGCGCGGAGGTCGATTTTCCGGGCGAGGAGTTCTATCTGTTCGTGCTCGAGGACGCGGAGAGCGGCAAGCTGATGGGCACGGCGAGCATTGTCGCCGCGGCCGGTTATTCGGACCCGTTCTACGCGTTTCGCAACGACGCGCTGATTCATGCGTCGCGCGAGTTGCACGTGAACCGCAAGATTCACGCGCTGACCATGTCGCACGAATTGACGGGCAAGAGCCGGCTGGCGGGTTTTTACATCGACCCGTCGCTGCGTGGCGACGCGGCCGCGCATCTGATGTCGCGGGCGCGAATGATGTATATCGCCGCCAATCGCAAGCGTTTCACGCCGGAAGTGTTCTCGCTGTTGCTCGGCGTGACCGACGACTCAGGCGTGTCGCCGTTCTGGGAAGCGGTGGGGCGCAAGTTCTTCGGCCGCAATTTCGCCGACATCGAAATCGAATCGGGCGGCCGCAGCCGTACCTTTATCGCCGAAGTGATGCCGACCTATCCGATCTATGTGCCCTTGCTGCCGGAAGCGGCACAGCGCGTGCTCGGCGAGCCGGATTCGAAGGCGCTGCTCGCGTATGAGATCCACCTCGAAGAAGGCTTCGAGACGGATCGCTTCATCGATATTTTCGACGCGGGTCCGGTGTTGACCGCGCAGGTCGATCGCAGCGCCTGCGTGACGCGCAATGAAACACGGGTGGTGCGCGAAGCCGGCGCGCCGGCCGGCGGCTCGACGTATCTGATCGCGCATAACGGTGCGGACGGTGAGTTCCGCTGCGTGCTTGGACCATTGTCGGACGGTAAAGCAAGCGGCGCGTCGTTGTCGCATGCGGCGCGCGCCGCACTCGGCGTGCAGGAGGGCGACGCGGTACGCTGCGTGCCGCTGCACCAGCCGCATCAGGAAGAATCTTCGGGAGACGCACAATGATCGTCGTTCGCGTTGTGCAACGAGGCGATGTGGACGCGCTCATGCGGCTTGCGCAGGAGACCGGTCCCGGCCTCACCACCTTCAAGCCGGATCGCGATGCACTCGCGGCGCGCGTTGAACGTGCGCGCCGCACGATGGAAGACAAGGCCGAGCCGCACGAAGCCGGTTACTTCTTCGTGATGGAAGACACCGACACCGGCGACGTGGCCGGGGTATGCGGCATCGAAACCTCAGTCGGTCTGCAGCAGCCGTTCTACAACTACCGCGTGAGCACCGTCGTGCACGCGAGCCAGGATCTCGGCATCTGGACGCGCATGCGCGCGCTGAACATTTCGCATGACCTGACGGGTTACGCCGAAGTGTGTTCGCTGTTCCTGAGCCCGCGTTACCGCACGAGCGGCGTCGGCGGCTTGCTGTCGCGTTCGCGCTTCATGTTTCTTGCACAGTTCCGCGAGCGCTTTCCGCAGCGCTTGTGTGCGGAATTGCGCGGCCATTTCGATGCGGAAGGCACCTCGCCGTTCTGGCGCGCGGTCGGCTCGCATTTCTACCAGATCGATTTCAACGCGGCGGACTACCTGAGTTCGCACGGCCGCAAGGCGTTTCTTGCTGAATTGATGCCGCGTTATCCGGTGTATGTCGAACTGCTGCCGGAAGAAGCGCAAGAATGCGTCGGCCTCACGCATAGCGACACGATTCCGGCGCGCCGCATGCTCGAATCGGAAGGGCTGCGCTACGAGAATCACGTCGATATCTTCGATGCGGGCCCGGTGCTCGAATGCCATATCGCCGACTTGCGCACCGTGCGCGAAAGCGTGGTGGTGCCGGTCGAGATTGCCAATGTGCCGGCGGGCGCGCCGCAGGATGCACCGCGTTCGCTGGTATCGAATACGTCGCTCGGCGATTTTCGCGTGGGCGCGGCTGCCGGCGTGCCGCAAGACGGCGTGTTCCGCATGAGCGCCGCCGAGGCCGCGGCACTCGACGTCAAGACAGGCGACCCGGTGCGGGTGCTGCCGCTGAAACACAAATAAGGATGATCATGAGCGAGCTTTTCATCGACGGCGAATGGGCCGCCGGCACAGGACCCGCATTCGCGTCGCACAACCCGGGTACGGGCGCGACGGTGTGGGAAGGCAACAGCGCCTCGGCGGACGACGTCGATCGGGCGGTGCGCAGCGCACGCCGTGCGTTCGCGGCATGGTCGGCGCTGAGTCTCGACGAGCGGTGCGGCGTGGTGCGCCGCTTCGCTGCACTCGTGACGGAACGCAAGGAAGCGCTTGCCGAAGCGATCGGCCGGGAGACCGGCAAACCGCTGTGGGAAGCGCGCACTGAAGCGGCTTCGATGGCGGCGAAGGTCGAGATTTCGATTCAGGCCTATAACGAGCGCACCGGTGAAAAACGTTCGCCGATGGCCGACGGCACTGCCGTGCTTCGGCATCGTCCGCATGGCGTGGTCGCGGTGTTCGGGCCGTATAACTTCCCTGGCCACTTGCCGAACGGGCATATCGTGCCGGCGCTGATCGCGGGTAATGCGGTGGTGTTCAAGCCGTCCGAACTCGCGCCGGGCGTGGCGGCTGTCACCGTGCAGATCTGGCGCGATGCGGGCTTGCCCGCTGGCGTGCTGAACCTCGTGCAAGGCGAGAAAGAGACGGGCATTGCGCTTGCCAACCATCGGCAGATCGATGGCTTGTTCTTCACGGGTAGTTCGGATACCGGAACATTGCTGCACAAGCAATTCGGCGGCCGTCCGGAGATCGTGCTGGCGTTGGAGATGGGCGGCAACAATCCGCTCGTGATCGGACCCGTGGCGGATCTCGACGCCGCGGTCCACCACACGATTCAATCGGCGTTTTTGTCGGCAGGGCAGCGTTGCACCTGCGCGCGCCGTATTTTCGTACCGAACGACGCCTTCGGTGATCGCTTCGTAGAACGACTGACTGAAGTGACTTCGCGAATCAGCGTCGGCGAATACAACGCTGATCCGCAGCCGTTCATGGGCGCGGTGGTTTCCGCGCGGGCGGCTTCGCGTCTGGTCGCGGCGCAGGAGCGTCTGCTTGCCGACGGCGCAAAAGCACTGCTGACGATGGAACAGCGCGATCCGGCACTCGGCTTTGTCACGCCCGCGATTCTCGACGTGACCGCCGTGAAGAACCTGCCGGACGAAGAGCATTTCGGACCGCTGGCGCAGATCATTCGCTACAGCACGTTCGACGAAGCGCTCGACAAAGCCAACGACACCGAGTTCGGCCTCTCCGCCGGCCTGCTCGCCGACGACGAAGCACTGTGGACGCATTTCCAGCGCACCATTCGCGCGGGCGTGGTCAACTGGAACCGGCCGACCAACGGTGCATCGTCGGGTGCGCCGTTCGGTGGCCCGGGGCGGTCGGGCAATCACCGGCCGAGCGCGTACTACGCTGCCGACTACTGCGCGTATCCGATGGCGTCCGTCGAAAGCGCGCAACTGCACATGCCCGCGAGCGTCTCGCCGGGCCTTCAATTCTAAGGATCGACGATGCAAGCCACTGAAGCCAATTTCGACGGTCTCGTCGGCCCGACCCACAATTACGCCGGACTCTCGTTCGGCAACGTCGCGTCGCAGAACAACGAGAAGTCGGTTGCCAACCCCAAAGCGGCTGCCAAGCAAGGCCTGCGCAAGATGAAGCAGTTGGCCGATCTCGGCTTTCATCAAGGCGTGTTGCCGCCGCAGGAGCGTCCTTCGATGCGCCTCTTGCGCGAGCTCGGTTTTTCGGGCGACGACGCGACGGTGATCGCACGCGTCGCCAAAGACGCGCCCGAGTTGCTGGCCGCGGCGAGTTCGGCTTCGGCGATGTGGACCGCGAACGCGGCGACGGTGAGCCCCTCGGCCGACACGCACGACGGCCGCGTGCATTTCACGCCGGCCAATCTGTGCAGCAAGCTGCATCGCGCGATCGAACATGAATCGACACGCCGCACCTTGCGCGCGATTTTCAGCGACGCCGACCGTTTCGCGGTGCATGAGGCACTGCCCGGCACACCGGCGCTCGGCGACGAAGGCGCGGCGAACCACACGCGTTTTTGCTCGGAATACGGCACACGTGGCGTCGAATTCTTCGTGTATGGCCGCAGCGAATATCGCCGCGGACCGGAGCCGAAGCGTTTTCCCGCGCGTCAGACCTTTGAGGCGAGCCGCGCGGTCGCGCATCGTCACGGTCTGGCAGAAGCAGCCACAGTGTACGCACAGCAGAATCCCGACGTGATCGACGCGGGCGTGTTCCATAACGACGTGATCGCGGTCGGCAATCGCAATACGCTGTTCTGTCATCAACTGGCGTTTGTCGAACAGAATGCGGTGTATGACGAACTGCGCAGCAAACTCTCCGGGCTGAAGGCCGAATTCAACGTGATCGAAGTGCCCGACGCGCAGGTGAGCGTGGCCGACGCGGTCACGTCGTACCTGTTCAACAGCCAGTTGCTGACGCGCCCGGACGGCAAACAGGTGCTGGTGGTGCCGCAGGAATGCCGCGAGAATGCGCGCGTGGGCGCCTATCTGGACGAGCTGACCGCGCACACCGGTCCGATCGACGACGTGCTCGTGTTCGATCTGCGCGAAAGCATGAAGAACGGCGGCGGTCCGGCATGTCTGCGTCTGCGCGTGGTGTTGAACGACGCGGAGCGCGCAGCGGTGACGCCTGGCGTGTGGATCAACGACAAGCTGTTCGGCCGCCTCGATACGTGGATCGAAAAGCACTATCGCGATCGTCTCGCACCGACCGATCTGACCGATCCGCAACTGCTCGCCGAGTCGCGCACTGCGCTCGACGAACTGACGCAGATTCTCGGTCTGGGTTCGCTGTATGACTTCCAGCGCTGAACGCGGCATGCCGGTTTCGATGCTCGACGATTTCCTTGCCTACACGTTGGCGGGGACGCAGCCTGGCGCGCAGGAAACGCAGGGTGTGTGCGCCAACGGCGGCGTGCGCTGGTCGTGGCTCGATGATGGTGTGCTGCTCATGGAGTCCGCGGTGCGGGATGACGGCACTCGCAGCGTGCTCGTCTCTGCCGGCGTGCATGGCGATGAAACCGCGCCAATTGAACTGCTGTCGTATCTGGTGCGCGATATCGCGCAAGGCGATGCCGCGCTGACGTGCCGCTTGCTGGTGATTCTGGGCAACGTCGACGCCATGCGCGACGCGTGCCGCTATCGCGACGACGATCTGAACCGGCTCTTCAGCGGCCGTCATACGCAAGTGCCGCACAGCCACGAAGCGCCGCGTGCGGCGGCGTTGGAGCGTGCGGCAATGCTGTTCTTTGCCGCGGCATCGCAAGCGCCCGGCGCCCGTTGGCACGTCGACATGCATACGGCGATCCGCCCCTCGGCTTTCGAGCAATTCGCCTTGTTGCCGCATACCGGCAAGCCGTTTTCGCGTGCAATGTTCGAGTGGCTCGGTGCAGCGCGCATTAGCGCGGTCCTGTTGCACACCACCAAGGGCAATACGTACTCGCACTTCACCGCACAGGCATGTGGTGCCGAAGCCTGTACCCTCGAACTCGGCAAGGTGCGCCCGTTCGGTCAGAACGATCTGACGCGTTTCGCCGGGGCGGACGAAGCGCTGCGCCATCTGCTAGCCGGTACAACGAACGGCAGCGTGCCCGCGGCGATGCCGCGCGTGTTCACCGTGATCGATCAGCTCACCAAGCAAAGCGATGCGTTCGAATTGCTGGTTGCCGCCGATGTGCCGAATTTCACGCCCTTTGTGAAGGACACCCTGCTCGCACGCGATGGCGAGTATCGCTATACCGTGCGTCATGACGAAGAGCGCCTCGTGTTTCCCAACGCGACGGTCAAGCCGGGTTTGCGCGCGGGTCTGCTGGTGGTGGAGACCACCCAGGAGACGCTCTCGAAGCTCGTTTAGCCGCACGCCGCTTCACATCCTTCACGCATCTCCTCTTGCCTGAACGCGACACGAATTTGCACCTTCGCCGTGCATCTGCGCAGGGTCGCGTGAAGGGCATTCTTTCCCCTGCCCGCCAGGCGTGCTTTGCCAGGCCTGTACAATCCCGCGCTCGCGGCTGTTGCGCCGCACCACACGGTCCGCATGAGTTTGAATCGCATTTTTGGCGCGGCAATCATGCTGGCCCGGATTCGGCTCCGTCTTATTCAATACCGTAGAGGAACACCCGCAATGAAAATGAATTGGCGAAACATGGCAGTACTCGCGCTGTTCGCGACGGCAACGGTAATGGCAGGCACCGCCTCGGCCGCAGATATCAAGGAAGTGCGTTTCGGCGTCGAGGCGTCGTATGCGCCGTTCGAATCGAAGTCGCCGTCGGGCGAGCTGCAAGGTTTCGATATCGACGTCGGCAATGCCGTGTGTGCAAAGCTCAAAGCGAAGTGCGTGTGGGTCGAGAATTCGTTTGACGGCCTGATTCCGGCATTGGAAGCGCGCAAGTTCAACACGATCAACTCGGACATGACGATCACGGACCAGCGCCGCCAGGCCATCGAATTCACCGATCCGATCTACACGATCCCGAATCAGATGATCGCGAAGAAGGGCAGTGGTTTGCTGCCTACGCCGGCCTCGCTCAAGGGTAAGCACGTCGGCGTGCTGCAAGGCACGATTCAGGAAACGTATGCGAAGGCGCGCTGGGCGCCGGCGGGTGTCGACGTCGTGCCGTATCAGACGCAGGACCAGATTTACGCCGACCTCGCGTCGGGCCGTCTGGACGCCGCGTTCCAGGACGCGGAAGCGGCATCGAAGGGCTTCCTGAAGAAGCCGCAAGGCGCAGGCTTCGAATTCGCCGGGCCGGCCGTCACCGACGAGAAGCTGCTCGGCGCGGGCGTGGGTTTCGGCATCCGCAAGGGCGACAAAGCGTTGAAGGACGCGTTGAACCAGGCGCTCAAGGAACTGAAGGCGGACGGCACGATCGACCGCTTCGCAGCCAGGTACTTCGACGTGAAGGTGGTGTTGAAGTAAGGCGTGGTGTGTCTTGCCTGATTGGTTTTGCTTGATGCAAACGGCCGCTGACGCGGCCGTTTGCAATTTGGGCGGCGTGCCGTCCACGTGCGGAATCACCTTCAGCCGGAAGTTCAGCGCTTCCAGACCTTCCGCGGGACGGGCATCCAATTATTTCGAGATATTGCGCCGCCGACATGTCGGCGCGCGGCGGCCTGCGCTAGAATCGTCGGGCTCACCGCAGGTGCAAAGGGCCTCAGGCCTTGGATGCGCACGAATGGTGCAGCGAAAACCAAAATACTGCAGGAAGCGCCTGGGCGGCGCGTAGCGGGGAACCGGAATGACCACCATCGCAATCGAGAATCCGAGGCAGACGAGTGCTTCGGACGATGCGCCACTGAATGCCAGCTTCGCGCGTCAGCCGATTCTGAATCGTGACGGAATGCTGTGCGGCTATGAAATCAAAGTGCGCGCACCGGATTTGCCTGCGGGCGCCGAACCTGGCGCGGGCGCAGCATCGGCCGCAGATTTGGCCGCTGATTCGGCTGTGGATGCCGATGCCTTGCCGGGCCGCGCGCCCGAGCCGGCACAGCGCGTGGCGCGAGCCGTGATTCGCGGTTTGATGCAGGGCATTGTGCGCGGAGCGCTCACCGGCCATCCCGCTTACGTCGATGTAAACCGCGAGATGCTGTTCGACGATTCGATCCTGCATCTGCCGGCTGACCGTTTCATGTTCGAATTGCCGCCGTCGATCGAGGCCGACGATGCGCTAGTTGCCCGTATCGTTCAATTGCACGGGCGGCGCTATCGTTTCGTACTCGACGAAGTAACGCAGCCCAATGAAACGTTTGCGAAGCTGCTGCCCTTTGCGGAAGTCGTCAAGATCGATTTCACTCGCGCGCCGAAAGCGCTGTTACCCAAATTGACGAGCGTGCTCAAGTCAGCGGGCAAGCTGCTGATCGCGCTGGGTCTCGATGCGCCGGCCGATCTTGAAGCGGCGCATGATCTCGGCTTCGACCGTTTTCAGGGCTACTTCTTCGCGCGTCCGCAGACCTCGGCGACGCGGCGCGTCAGTGCGCCGCGGCATGCATTGCTGAATCTGTTGCAGCTGTTGTCGGGCGACCCGACTGTCGCGCAACTCGAAGCTGAGCTCAAGCTGAATCCGGTGCTGGTCATGCATCTGATGAAGCTCGCGAATTCGAGCGGCCTCGCAGTCGGCCACAAGGTTACAACGCTGCGCGAAGCGATCAACGCGACCGGCACGAATCGGATCGCGCGCTGGACGCAACTGCTGCTGTATGCGGACGGCCGCAAGGTTGCGCTCGAGGACGATCCTCTGCTGCAACTGGCGGCGACCCGGGCGCGTTTCATGGAACTGGCGATTGAACGCTTGCCTGAAGCCGGCCGTGACGAAGCCGATGCGGCGTTTCTGACCGGCGTGTTTTCGTTTGTCGACGCGGTGTTCGGCGGCTCGCTCGAAAGCACGTTGAATGTGCTGACGCTATCGCGGCCGATTCAGGCCGGCATCTTGCATCGGCAAGGCGTGCTGGGGTTGCTGCTGACGGCGATCGAAGCGCTCGAGCGCGGGGCGTGGGACGAGATCGGTGCCTTGTGCGCGCGCTTGCAGCCGTTGACGGTGGAAGAGATCGCGGAGTTGGGGTTGGAGGCGGGGGCTTGGGCTGGGGTGGGGGATCGGAGTGCGGAGGGGTTGGAGCGGATTGAGGATTGAGGGGGTGTCGGTTGGCGAGTTGCTGGCTGATGTGCGTTGAACCACGGGTGCGAATGTCGCGGCGCAAATGGATGTGGTCTTTTCCCCCGATGTCAATTGAGAGGCACAGGCGGTTTATTTCAAAACGGCGAAGCACGGCTTCGCCGTTTTTGCGTTTACCGGCTACCTACTTGAACGAGCTTTGCCGTGCTATGCCTGAAGTCGCTGTCGCCCGCTTGAATTCTGACACCACCATCAGAAGTGGCCGATAGCGCGCCTTGGTCTGATGCGATAGATTCTGGGCCAATTCTTTCGATTTGAAAGAATTGGTTGCCATCACTTTGACACTTCTATCGCATTCATGGCTGCTTCTGTCGACTATAACGGCGCTGCTGACGCTTTCCAGATAACGTTTTCGACCGGCTATCGGGTCAGATTTTTCATCGTCAATCTTCTTTTGTTGGTCTTGGCGCTGTTTGTACTGATCGCGACGCTTATCGTGGCGATAAGAGGCGGCGGACTATTTGGCGCTCGCTGGTTCTGGTTGCCTGCCGCGCTCGGCGTGGGTGCGCTTGTTCTTCGCAGGATCTTGATCGCTGGTCTAACGGCGCCGCCGATCATCATCGATCGTTCTGGCAATGTTCGCCGCGGCTTCCAGCACGTGCAATTCAGAGACCGGCCCGCTGCGATTCTCACGGGGCCTGCGGCAGAGCCTGATAAACCGATTGGCTTCCAGCGCCGTGGGGTGAGGCTCAATTCATCGATCATTCTGGTTGGACCATACGGAGCGCGCTTTGTCATCTATACGGCGAAGAATGTTCACACTGTCCGCCATATCTTTGGTGGCGTTCGTGAATGGACGGGCGCCACAAACCGCGTTGTGCCACAAACGAGTGTGCCGGCAGGACGCCCATTGCTGTTCGGACTAGTCGCAGTGGGGATTGTGTCGATTGTCGGCTTACTTGTGCTCGTTTCCGATTACCTGCTTTTTTACCCCGCTTACATAGGTGTCTGGGCACTCGGCGCCAGCGTATTAGCGACTGCGTGCTTGATTCAGTTTGCGGTGATAGTGAGGCGTCGCAACTGGCCGGTCCAAGCGTTGAGAGTGCCACGTGTTCTGCGAGCGGCACATACGCTACTTGCGGGGCTGTCCATCTCCTGCTTCGCTGCAATGTTCTTTCACCTCGCTAACCTGATCGAGTTTCGCTGGACGCCGGGGCAGCTACGCACTGTCCAGACCTTCGTTTTGCGGACAAAAACATCGACGAGAGGATGCGGAAACCCGGTGTACCTGCTGGAGCCGACACTCAAGCGCGAAATCCGTTTCTGCGGCACCAGTTCGCGGAACGATTGGCAGGCAGGGCAGCGGGTGGAGATCGACGAATACGTCAATAAGTTTGGTGTGCGGCTGATTGGCATGCGGGCTTTGAATGTTGAGTAGAGAGCGGCTGGGATGGGAGTGGCGAAGGGTGCCTTTCCAAAACTGGCGCCTCGCGAAAGAGGCGCAATGGACTTTTTAGTTTGGTTCTTCGTCGACGTACTTTGTTGGGGTGTCGGGGCGGTTGGGTTGAAGATCTTATCTTTTGGAAAACTAAGGGTTTCCAGGTTGGAGCCAGACTGGGTTGCCGGATTTGGAGCTGTCGCTATAACCGTTACGTTAGCTTCCGTGATTTATATGATCAAAGGGGAGTGATCTGCAAATTGCAAGTCGCATCAAATGTCGGGTTGAGCGGCGTGGGCATCTTGACTCCGTACCACGCGCGTACATGGGGAAATAGGATTTCGCTATGTCATCCCGTTGTGGGTATTGCGGTTGGTGGAGGGTAAGTATGTTGATGAGCGACTCCTCAGTACGAGCATAACCTGGTGCGCGGGGTAATCGACGCGAATCTGCGGATAAGTGCCAGGCGAGGTTGCGTGATTTTTACGTTGTATTGCCGGTTGGCTGTTTTTTGCGAAAAATTGAGAGGTCAATGTGAATGGGTGTGCTGAAGTCGACGTTTCGAGAAGAAAATTAATTGTTGGGGTGGTTGCATTTGGGTTTGTTGTTGGTTGCAAAAAAGAAAGTGAGTTGAAAAGCACGCCGTTCTGGTTGCCATTTAATTTGGATAAATCTGGAAGTTTTTTGGAATGCGAGTTTTCCATTGAAAAAAAGGGTTTCTATGACGTAAGTTTGGAGTATTTTTTTGACAAAAAAAATTCCAGGTGATCGTGACCGCGTTTGGGCGCTGGTCGGTGGGCCGGGAGGAGAAATATCAGGTGGACGTGCTAATCGAGGGGCTCCATTATTAATAAATGTCGAGCTGGATAGGGTGGCCGGCACGGGATGGGAGTCAATTTCTAATAAAAGCGTTGATAGGCCTAAGCTTTCATCATGGGGTGCAGATAAGCTTGACGCCACGCTGGTTGTAGTTGAACTCGAGCCGGGAGTCTATCGGGTAAAAGTATTGAGCATGCTGGATGCCCCGGATTTGGCGCATGTAAGAGCTCAGATTTTGGTTAGCAAAGCATATTTTGGTAAATAATCGGATAATCAATGTAATATTTGACTATTAATATCTCGAGCCCTGGGACCGAGTTGGCTGACGGGACGGTTTCCACAGTTGGGCATATGTGGTACCAGCTTCATGACGGCGATGGTATCCACTCCACCAATCCGGACAATTCGAGTGCCTACTTCGACTTTAACGGCAGCGGCAGCCGTACGCATACCGGGTGGATCAGCGCGGGCGACGGATTCCTCGTTCTCGACCGTAACCGCAACGGCACGATCGACTCAGGCGCGGAACTGTTCAGCAATTTCACACCGCGAACCGCAATGACGCGATCCGGTCGTCGCGCAGGTAACGACGCAATCGATGAAGCCTGCGACCTGTACGGCAACGACACCGATGTAGTGGAACTCAATGTGGTGAGTGCATACATATGCATCAGTAAAGCAGATTTAGTCTTAATCGCGGCCTGTTAAATTAAGAATTTAAGAGAATATTCCATACTTTTATCATGTAGTTCGAGGCCACGCATCATTGGATCTATATTTTATGTAGAAATTTGTAAACCCATTATATTTCGTTTTGCTTTCATTGAAATTTTGGTGTAATTTTATGACTTCCGTGATGACCGACTGACGATTGGTGCGATATGTGTGTTGCCGAAAAATTTTATGTGATAACGCGTGAATACTATTTTCATAAAAACGATACCGATTAACTCAGAATATGGATCCTTGCCGGAGGATCGGTGAAAATTGCTGCAGAACAATGGGCCGTTCATGGAGCTCATCCGGAAATGCGGCTATCAATTGTAAGTCGTGCCTTGTCCTTCTCAGGCTGGGATTTTTCTTGTGCGATACCGACTAACACAAGAAATACCTATAGTCCGTGCATTTGGTATCAAAGCGAATTTTCCTTTTTCTTTGTTGTTGGGGACGGCCGGTACAATTGTTTTGTATTTTTGAGTTTTGGGATCTTGCGTAATGAGTCTGAAAAATGATGGCAATAAGCATGGAAGATTTCGACAAGGCGGCTGGCTCCGAAATGCTGAAGGATGCGGCGACGTATTTTGGGACCGAAGTGTCCAGAATAGTTAATGCTCGATCTGCATGGATTATCACTCCCGAAAATTAGATGCTTTCTCAATTTGATTGCGCAGTTAAATACTGCCAATCGTAGAGAAGTAGGGCATTTTGAACCGGATTATTGATTTTTATGATTTAAATTTATTCGATTGTTCTACGTAGGATTTTTATCGGAAATGGCTTTATCGTTGCCTGTATAGATAAAGGGGTGAGAGAAATTTTATGTATTCGGTGCCCACTAATATTGCGAATTCCGGTGCGCCATTGGCTAATGGAGGGACTTCCTCTGTAGGGCATAAGTGGCATGAGCTGAGAGCGATGCGGGGTCGTCAAATAGCTATGGATTCGCTCCATCAGCGAGCCATCACGGAAAAACCGTTGCTATCGACGACACGTAATTTTCGCTGACACTATGATTTCAAAATTATTTAATTTTGCCATCCTGACGATAGCGGTGTTTTATTACGGAAGTGGGCCGGTAAGAGTTCTTCTTTATGCGGCGCCTGAGCACAGTATGTTGACATATTCGGCTGGCATTGTTGATATAAGGAAAATATATCGAGGCGCGGAATACGTGACGTTAAGGGAGCAATCAGGGCTGCATAAATATCACTGTGGCTACTATTTATGGGGGCTGGGCGTTGGTTTTTGTCCTTTTGAAATTAGAGGGGGGATAAAATAAATGGAAAGGATGTGGTAATCGGTTGGTATGAGCAAAGAAGCGGATTTTGGGGTGTTTCGCAAAAGCAAATATTTGAGGTCTCTGCGAATGGAGGGGCTGTATTGAGTTTCGATAGTTCGGTGAAGTACTACGAAAAACAAAATAGCAAGGCGACCTGCTCATTTCTGCTGGTGTGCATCGTGATTGGGTATTTTTTTGTGTTGAGAAGAATTTTCGTTTATAGAAAATAATCGCTCTGTTCGTTGGGTAATAAGATATGAATGTTGCAAGCATTGATCACATTGGAATTGCTATTGGGCAGTTGGCTAACGGTCAAAATGCCGTTCAGGTCGGAAGATCGATCGGGGGGCATATGAAGGGCAGGAAAGAGGAAATCTACAAGCGTCGATTGCAGTTCTGCAGTTTGTCGACGGGATTATGGGCTCAGTTGGTAAATCGCTCTTTCCGCTTGCAACCAACGCGGGCACAATTTCTTGATTCGGGCCCGTTGTTGGCGTTGCCGCACTTGTAAATGACGTCTACAGCATTGCACTGGAAGTTCCGAGCGGGAAGGTATCCACTGCTAATCTGTATGCTGCTATAGGAGATGTTTTGAGAACATAAAAGATCAGATTTTAGTTAGTAAAGCATAGTAATCAGATAGACCTATGCCATCTTTGACTATTGATGGGTATATGGCCTCGTGGATGGGGTGGGTACGTTGACGGGCTCCTGTCCAAGGTTCGAGTGTAATCAGATGTGCGCGGGTAGTTCGAGCGGATCTGGAGGCAGGTGCGAGGCGAGGTTACGTGATTTTTAAGTTGCATTGCCGGTTGGCTGGTTTTTGCGAAAAATTGAGAGGTCAATGTGAATGGATGTGCTGCAGTCGACGTTTCGAGAAGAAAATTGATTGTTGGGGTGGTCGCATTTGGTTTTGTTGTTGGTTGCAAAAAAGAAGGTGAGTTGAAAAGCACTCCGTTCTGGTTGCCATTCAATTTGGATAAATCTGGAATTTTTTTGGAATGTGAATTTTCTATCAAAAATAAAGGTTTCTATGCCGTAATTTTGGAGTATTTTTTTGACCAGAAAATTCCGGGTGACCGTGCCCGTGTTTGGGCGTTGGTCGGTGGGCCGGGTGAAGAAATAGTAGGCGGACGTACTAATCGAGGTGCTCCATTATCATTAAAAGTCGAGCTGAACAGGATGGTCGGCAAGGGGTTGGAATCCATTTCTAAGCAAAACGTTGATAGGCCGAGGCTTTCTTCTTGGGGTGCAGATACGCTTGATGCCAGGCTACTTGTACTTGAACTCGAGCCGGGACTCTATCGATTAAAGATTTTGAACATGCTGGATGCTCCAGATTTTGAGAATGTAAGAGCCAAGATTTTGGTTAGTAAAGCATATCTTGGTAAGTGATCAGATAGACCTATGCCATCTTTGACTATTGATGGGTATATGGGCTAGTGGATGGGGTGGGTACGTTGACGGGCTCCTGTCCAAGGTTCGAGTGTAATCAGATGTGCGCGGGTAGTTCGCGCGGATCTGGAGGTGGGTGCGAGGCGTGGTTACGTGATTTTTAAGTTGCATTGCCGGTTGGCTGGTTTTTGCGAAAAATTGCGAGGTCAATGTGAATGGGTGTGCTGAAGTCGACGTTTCGAGAAGAAAATTAATTGTTGGCATGGTTGCATTTGGGTTTTTTGTTGGTTGTAAAAAAGAAAGCGAGTTAAAAACCATTCCGTTCTGGTTGCCATTCAATTTGGATAAATCTGGAAGTTTTTTGGAATGTGAGTTTTCCATTGAAAAAAAAGGTTTCTATGATGTAAGTTTGGAGTATTTTTTTGACAAAAAAATTCCAGGTGACCGTGGCCGCGTTTGGGGGCTGGTCGGTGGGCCGATTGAAGAAGTAATAGGTAAACGTATTAATCGAGGAGCTCCGTTATTAATAAATGTCGAGATGGATCGGGTGGTCGACACGGGATGGGAGTCCATTTCTAATAAAAGCGTTGATAGGCCCAGGCTTTCATCTTGGGGTGCAGATACGCTTGACGCCACGCTAGTTGTAGTTGAACTCGAGCCGGGAGTCTATCGAGTAAAAGTCTTGAACATGCTGGATGCCCCGGATTTGGCGCATGTAAGAGCCCAGATTTTGGTTAGTAAAGCATATTTTGGTAAGTAATCGGATAATCCTATGCCATATTTGACTATTAATATTTCGAGCCCTGGGACCGAGTTGGCTGACGGGACGGTTTCCACAGTTGGGCATATGTGGTACCAGCTTCATGACGGCAATGGGAATTCTACGAGCTACGGTTTTGCTCCACGAAAGGAAGAGTCCGGTCAGCCTTTTTCAAAAGGTAAGGTTTACAACGACGATAGTTCGAACTATCAAACCAGGAAGTATGCAACAACGATAGAAATTAGTGAGAGTCAGTATCAGGCGATGGAGAGATTCGGTGATGAGCCGGGCGACTATGGGTTCGATATGAACTACAACGGCCTAACCAACAGTTGCATCGACTTCACTTGGGCGGCTCTCAAAGAAGGCGGTTTGAATCCGAGTGGGTTCGAGGGCGGACTCTTGCCGACACTGAACATTATTAACGTCGAGTTCATGCGAAACACGCAGAACGGAGGATGGCTTTCGAACGTGATCAAGAATCTCGACATATTCAAGCTTCCCTTCGGAATTGGCGATTACTTCAAGTTTTTCATCCTAAGTGCCGGCATGGTCGACCCGTTGATCCTCGACATCGACGGCGACGGTATCCACACCACCAATCCGGACAATTCGAATGCCTACTTCGATTTCGACGGCAGCGGCAGCCGTACGCACACCGGCTGGATCAGTGCGGGCGACGGATTCCTTGTTCTCGACCGTAACCACAACGGCACGATCGACTCTGGCGCGGAACTGTTCAGCAACTTCACACCGCTCACAAACGGCACGCTCGCGGCGAACGGCTTTGACGCACTCCGCGAGTTCGACCTGAACAAAGATGGCGTCATCGACCACAACGACGCAATCTGGTCGTCGCTCAGAATCTGGCGCGATGCCAACGGCGACGGCACCTCACAATCGGGCGAACTGCTGAGCCTCGACGAACTCGGGATCATCTCGATCAATCTGAGTAAAGACGCCACGATCCGCACGCTCGAAAACGGCAACATGGTGCGAGGCTCCGGCTCGTTCGTGCAGATGGTCGATGGTGTGCCTGTCGAGCGGGACATGCAGGAAATCTGGTTCGGTCAGGATACGCTGCATCAGAAATTCGACACGGCGATCCCGCTGCGTGATGACGTGGTTGCAATGCCATATGTACAGGGCGCGGGCAATGTGCGTGATCTATGGCAAGCCGCGAGTCTCGATACTGCAGAGGGCGTAGCGTTGCGCACGCTCCTCGATCAAATAACGCAAGCAAAGACCGCTGTAGAACAGCAGGCGTTGATCGAGCCGTTGCTCAAGGCATGGGCCGCGACATCCGGCATGACGACGTCCCAGTCACTGACAGAATCTGGTAAACGCACAATCACTGGATCTGCCAACGATGTCGACTGGATTAGCCGCCTCACCGTCCTCGAAAAGATGTCCGGCACGATGCTCGGCGCCAATGCAAGCGGGACTGTCAATCTGTCGGGCACGCGCGGGCAGTATGTGTCGAAGGCGTGGTCGACGCTGGTCGAGTCGGTCTACAAAGCTATCGCGATGCAGACGGTCTGGATGCCGTATCTCGACGCGATTGGGTACGACGTCAATGAGGCAGGTCAAGTCCACGCCGACTTCAACGGCATGATGTCGAAGCTGAAAGCGGCGGAAAGCGTGATCGGCGCAACGGATGTCGCGTTCATACTGGCCGGACTGACGAGAGCATTTGGTGTGAACTGGTTGCTGCAAGGGTTCGACGTTGGCGTGGAACTCCGCACCTATGTCGAGGCACATCAGAGCGACGCGATGCGCGAAGTGCTTGGTCAACTGGGCGTCGTGTTCGGCGATGGCACACTGAACGGTAAGTCCACTGGCTCGTCGGGCAGCATCCTCATCGGGTTCACGGGTAAGGACGTGCTAAACGGCGGTGACGGCGACGACATCCTGCTGGGCGGCGACGGCAACGATACGCTTTACGGTGGCGCTGGCGATGACGTGCTTGATGGCGGCGCAGGTGATGACCTGTTGGTCGGCGGTACGGGCAGCGACACCTATCTGTTTGGACGGCGCTCGGGTAACGACACGATCGATGAGGTGTATGACCTGTACGGCAACGATACCGATGTGGTTCTATTCGATGCGGATATCCGCCCGCAGGATGTCACGGTGCGCCGCGACGGTCAGGGTTACGATCTGTTGCTGACCATCTCGGGTACGAACAACGTGCTGCGCGTCAAGACTCAGTTCTTCCAGTCTGGCGGTAGTTCGGTTTTCGGCTACGGCATCGAACAGTTCAAATTCGCGGACGGCACGATCTGGACCAAGCAGGACGTCGCCCTGATGGCATTGCAGGGCACGCCGGGCAACGACGTTCTGGTTGGCTACAACGGCGACGACGTACTCGATGGCGGCGCAGGCAACGACCTGCTGATAGGTGGCGCTGGCAGCGACACGTATCTGCTCGGCCGCCATTCCGGCAATGACACGATCGAGGAAGCGTACGACCCGAACGGCAAGGATACCGACGTCGTGCTGTTCGACGCGGACATCAAACCAGGCGACGTCACCGTGCGTCGCGACGGTCAGGGTTATGACTTGCTGCTGACCATCTCGGGTTCGAACAACGTGCTGCGCGTCAAGAGTCAGTTCTTCCAGTCTGGCGGCAGTTCGGTTTTCGGCTACGGCATCGAACAGTTCAAATTCGCTGACGGCACGACCTGGACGAAGCAGGACGTCGCCCTGATGGCATTGCAGGGCACGCCGGGCAACGACGTGCTGGTTGGCTACAACGGCGACGACGTACTCGACGGCGGTGCAGGCAACGACTTACTGATCGGCGGCACCGGCAGCGACACGTATCTGTTCGGCCGGCATTCCGGCAACGACACGATCGAGGAAGCATACGACCCGAACGGCAAGGACATTGACGTCGTGCTGTTCGACGCGGACATCAAGCCAGGCGACGTCACGGTGCGCCGCGACGGTCAGGGTTATGACCTGTTGCTGATCATTTCGGGTTCGAACAACGTGCTGCGCGTCAAGAGTCAGTTTTTCCAGTCTGGCGGCAGTTCGGTTTTCGGCTACGGCATCGAACAGTTCAAATTCGCGGACGGCACGATCTGGACCAAGCAGGACGTCGCCCTGATGGCATTGCAGGGCACGGCGGGCAACGACGTTCTGGTTGGCTACAACGGCGACGACGTGCTCGATGGCGGTGCAGGCAACGACTTGCTGATCGGCGGCACTGGCAGCGACACGTATCTGTTTGGACGGCGCTCGGGTAACGACACGATCGATGAGGTGTATGACCTGTACGGCAACGATACTGACGTCGTGCTCTTCGACGCCGACATCCGTCCGGAAGACGTTACCGTGCGTCGCGACGGTCAGGGTTATGACCTGTTGCTGACCATCTCGGGTTCAAACAACGTGCTGCGCGTCAAGAGTCAGTTCTTCCAGTCTGGCGGTAGTTCGGTTTTCGGCTACGGCATCGAACAGTTCAAATTCGCGGACGGCACGATCTGGACCAAGCAGGACGTCGCCCTGATGGCATTGCAGGGCACGCCGGGCAACGACGTTCTGGTTGGCTACAACGGCGACGACGTACTCGATGGCGGCGCAGGCAACGACCTGCTGATAGGTGGCGCTGGCAGCGACACGTATCTGTTCGGCCGCCATTCCGGCAACGACACGATCGAGGAAGCGTACGACCCGAACGGCAAGGACACTGACGTCGTGCTGTTCGACGCGGACATCAAACCAGGCGACGTCACCGTGCGTCGCGACGGTCAGGGTTATGATCTGTTGCTGACCATCTCGGGTTCGAACAATGTGCTGCGCGTCAAGAGTCAGTTTTTCCAGTCTGGCGGCAGTTCGGTTTTCGGCTACGGCATCGAACAGTTCAGGTTCGCCGACGGCACGAACTGGACCAAGCGGGACGTCGCCCTGATGGCAATGCAGGGCACGCCGGGCAACGACGTTCTGGTTGGCTACAACGGCGACGACATACTCGACGGCGGTGCAGGCAACGACTTACTGATCGGCGGCACCGGCAGCGACACGTATCTGTTCGGCCGCCATTCCGGCAACGACACGATCGAGGAAGCGTACGACCCGAACGGCAAGGACACTGACGTCGTGCTGTTCGATGCGGACATCAAACCAGGCGACGTCACCGTGCGTCGCGACGGTAACAGTTCGGACCTTCTGGTCACGCTGCCGGGTTCCGACAATGTACTGCGAATCAAGATGCAGTTCTACGCGAGCGGTTCGACGCTGCCGTACGGAATTGAACAGTTCCGTTTCGCCGACGGCACCACCTGGGACAAGGCTACGATCAACGCGAAAGCGATCGCAGCGCAGCCTAAGCTCATGTCGTCGATGCGAACCTTCGAGCCGGATCCAATCGACACATCGGCATATATCGAAAGCAAACTCGACCTGCTGATCCAGACAATGGCGAGCATCGCGCCGCCGTCGCTATCTGACTCGGCATGGCAGCAAGGCGCAACGCAAGCGCTGACACCGCCGGTAGCGGTGAACTGTTTCTAGTCCGCTTCGCCACCATCAGGTCGCGCGACGCTTACGTCACGCGACCTGCTTACCCGCAGCCGTAGCACGCAGAAAGCAATACCTCAATGCAACCCGATGCCGTCCTGAATACCCCGCGTAGCGAACATACGCAGCAGTCTCCGCTCAATTCCGACGCTCCCTCCATCGACACAGGCATCTTCTGCCTCGTCATGCTGGCCCGCTATCACGGCATCGCGGCGGATCCGGATCAACTGGCGCACGAGTTCAAGCCTGGATCGGAGCCACTCAAAACAACACAACTCCTGCTTGCCGCAAAATCGCTCGGGCTTAACGCGAAGCACACAAAAGTCCGCTGGGATCGTCTGGATCGGCTCGCACTGCCTGCTGTCGCCATCGATCAGGCCGGCGACTTTTTTGTTATCGGTCGCATAGAAAAGAACAAGGCGGTGATCCAGCGTCCCGATGCCGCGCAGCCCGTCTCTATCCACATCGAAGTATTAAAAGGCGATTGGTCCGGAGAAGTGATCCTGTTCGCCTCACGCGCGTCGTTGCTCGGCGAGCTGACGAAGTTCGACTTCACCTGGTTTATTCCGGCGTTAATCAAGTACCGGCGTCTTCTGTGCGAGGTGCTTGTTGTCTCGTTCTTTATCCAGGTCCTCGCGCTGATCACGCCGCTGTTCTTCCAGGTCGTGATGGACAAGGTCCTGGTGCATCACGGACTGACCACGCTCGACGTGATCGCCGTCGGACTCACGATCGTCGTGCTATTCGATGTCGCGCTAACCGCGTTGCGCAGCTACGTATTCGCGCATACCACGAGCCGGATCGACGTCGAACTCGGGGCGAGTCTGTTCCGCCATCTGCTCAAATTGCCGCTTGCGTATTTCCAGGCGCGGCGTGTCGGCGATTCAGTCGCGCGCGTTCGCGAACTGGAGAACATTCGCGCGTTTCTGACCGGTAACGCAATCACGCTTGTGATGGATCTGTTGTTCTCATTCGTCTTCATCGCGGTGATGCTGTTCTACAGTGGTTGGCTCACGCTGATCGTGCTTGTTTCGTTACCGTGTTATGTACTGCTTTCGGTAGTTTGCACGCCAGTACTCCGCCGGCGACTAAATGAGAAATTTGCTCGCAGTGCAGAGAATCAGTCGTTTCTCGTCGAAACGATCAGCGGTATCGACACAGTCAAATCGATGGCGGTTGAGCCGCAGTGGACGCGTCAATGGGACAACCAGCTTGCAGCCTATATCGGTGCGACTTTTCGCGCGTCGACCGTCGGCATTTGGGCAAGCGGTGGCGTTAGCCTGGTGAACAAACTCGTCACTGTCGCGCTGATGTGGGTCGGGGCGCGTCTCGTGATCGACAGCAAGCTCACGGTCGGTGAGTTGATCGCATTCAACATGCTGGCTGGTCAGGTTGCGGGGCCGATCATGCGGCTCGCCCAGTTGTGGACCGATTTCCAGCAAACGGGCATTTCAGTCGCGCGTCTAGGCGACATCTTGAACAGCCGCACGGAAGCGGCCGGTGCGAAGAGCGCGCTGCCTGCCGTCAAAGGTCGTATCGAACTGGAGAATGTCGTATTCCGCTATCGGGCGGACGGTCCGGCCATTCTCAGCGGCGTGAACCTGTCGATCGCAGCGGGCGAGGTGATTGGCATCGTCGGGCAGTCGGGATCGGGCAAGAGCACGCTGACCAGGCTGGTGCAGCGGCTCTATACGCCGGAAGGCGGTCGTATCACGATCGACGGGCAAGACCTCGCGCTGATCGACACGACCTCGTTGCGGCGCCAGGTCGGCGTTGTATCGCAAGAGAACGTGCTATTCAGCAGGAGCATTCGCGACAACATCGCGCTGACCGATCCCGGTGCGCCGCTCGATGCGGTGATACATGCCGCAAAACTGGCCGGTGCGCATGAGTTTATTGTTGGCTTGCCGGAAGGATATGACACAGCGGTCGGCGAACATGGCTCGACGCTCTCGGGCGGCCAGCGGCAGCGCATCGCAATTGCCCGCGCACTGATGCATGAGCCACGCATTCTGATCTTCGACGAAGCGACCAGCGCGCTCGACTACGAGTCGGAGCGCATCGTGCAGGACAATATGCGGGCAATCTGCCGTGGGCGCACGGTGTTGGTGATTGCTCACCGTTTATCCGCGGTACGGCGTGCTGACCGGATCATTGTGATGGAGCGCGGGACGATCATTGAGCAAGGCCCGCACGACGTTCTTGTTGGTGCAAAGGGTGCCTACGCAAAGCTTTGGCATTTGCAGGCGGGAGTATGACGATCCGTGCTCTGCTGTGGCTAGGGGCCACCCGGGATCTGGCGCGCCAGTATCTGAAAGTGTGGCGCGCGGCATGGCAGGCGCGCGAGCGGAACGCCCCGTTGTGGTCAGCCGGCGAATCTGAGTTTCTCCCTGCCGCACTGGAGTTGCAACGCCGGCCAGTTTCACCGTTGCCACGCGTTGCAATGGCGACAATCGTTTCGCTATTGCTGATTGCCTTGCTTTGGGCAGTCTTCGGCAAGATCGATATTGTCGCGACCGCACAAGGAAAAATCGTCCCGGACGGCCGCGCGAAAATTATCCAGTCGATAGAAACGGCGAAAGTTACCGCGATACATGTCAGCGACGGCAAGCTCGTAAAGGCGGGTGATGTCCTCGTCGAACTGGACTCGACGGCGTCGTCAGCGGATCGTTTGCGTTTGCGCGACGACTGGGCGGAAAGCTGGCTCAGCGCCGCTCGCGCTCGTGCGTTGCTCGCAGGCATCGATAGCGGCTCGACTCAACGCATCGACGTCGGCGCGAACACGCAGGTGCCGGCTGAACTATTGCCGCCTGTGGCTCGCGTTGAACAGGAGCAACGCTTCCTCGATGGCGAACTTGCTGAGTTTCGTTCGAAGCTCGCGCGCCTGGACGCGGAAATTGCACGCAATGCGGCCGAGCTCCAAACGGTCGGCGCGGTGATCCACCGGTTACAAAGCACGTTGCAAATTGCCCGCGCCCGCGAAGCGGATTTCAACGAGCTCGCTGCGAAGAATTACGTTTCACGTCATGAGTATCTGGAGAAACAGCAGGTGCGCATCGAGCAGGAAGGCGAGTTGGCCGCGCAGAAAAGCCGCATCGGCGAGATAGGCGCAGCGATCGTGAGCGCTCGGCGTCAGCGCGAAGAACTCGTTGCTTCGACCCGCCGTGCGACGCTCGAAAATCTTGGAACCGCGACGCAAAAAGCGGCCGAGCTTCGCCAGGAATACATCAAGGCGGACGCGCATGATCGCTTTATGACACTGAAGGCGCCGGTCGACGGTGCCGTCCAGCAGCTTGCTGTGCACACGGTTGGTGGCGTCGTGACGGCTGCCCAGCCTTTGATGGTCATTGTCCCGAACGAACGTCCCGCTGAGATCGAGGCGTTCCTGGAGAACAAGGACATCGGGTTTGTCGCCGTGGGACAACCCGCTGCCGCGAAGCTTGAAACGTTTCTCTATACCCGCTACGGCACGCTGCCGGCTGAGGTGGTTAGCGTGTCGCACGACGCCATCGAAGATGAAAAACGCGGGCTGATCTACGCGGTGAGGGTGAAACTGCATCAGTCGAGCATGATGATCGACGGTCAGCGTGTGGCGCTCAGTCCCGGCATGGCAGCGAGCGTCGAGATTAAAACGGGCAAGCGCAGATTGATCGAATATTTTCTGAGCCCTTTGCTGACGAGGGTCGAAGAGAGTCTGCATGAGCGATAGTCAGCATCAATCCGTACGGCGCAGGTGGCTTGCCTTGCGTGGCCTCCTTGCCGTTGCCGCCGTGATCCTGCCAATTGGGGTAGGCGCACAGGCCGGGACAGGCGGTTTTGATCCGCTCGGCACTCGACTCGAAATCACTGTGCCGCCAGTCGCTTTAAGCGTTTCGGAAGTCACGGGGGTGGCGGCTTGCGAATTTGGCTTGCCGAGCGAGCCGCTGAGACTTGAAGACGTGGCGGCGCGCGCATTGTGCCGCAATCCGCTCACCCGTCGTGCATTGGCCAGCGCGCAGGTTCAAGCCGCGCGTTTGGGCGAAGCGCGGGCCGCTCAATGGCCGACGCTCACGGGGAATCTGAATGGCTCGCTCAATCGCGGAAGCATGGCTTCAGCAAACGCATTGGCGGCGCAGGAGTCGTACAACGGCACGGCACGAGCGGCCGAGTTGGCATTCGAGTGGGTCGTGTTCGATTTCGGTGCGCGTTCGGCGGAAGTCAGGAAGGCGCGCGAATTGATGACCGCGGCGAATCAATCGTTCAATGGTGTGGTGCTCGACGTGCTCTATACGAGCACCCACGATTATTTCGCCGCTGTGACCGCACGAGCGCAGGCCGAAGCCGCGCATGAAGCGCAAACCAACGCGGCGCAAAGTCTCGCGGCCGCGCAGGCCCGGACGCGCTCCGGCGTTGCATCGGTCGCTGACGAATTGCAGGCCCGCACGGCGCATGATCAGGCAATGCTGGGCGTCGTCAAGGCGAATAGCGCGCTGCACGAAGCGACCGGTACGTTGGCGATCGATATGGGGTTAAGTCCCGATGTGCCGATCGTGCTGGCGGATGCGTCGGCAGCCATGCAAGGAACCGCGCCGCAATTGGACGCGATCAGGACGCTATTGGATCAGGCGGTCGACAATCATCCCCGTCTGCTGGCGGCGCGTGCCGAACTGCGCGCCTCGGAGGCTTCGGAGGACAGCTTGCGAGCGCAAGCTTTGCCGAGCGTTCGACTCCAGGCTGGGAGCTCGGTCAGCAATAGGCCAACGGCATCGATTGGACCAACTGGAGGGGTGTCCTCGACGTCGCGCAGTAGTTATGTCGGTGTTCGAGTCACGATCCCGCTTTTCGAAGGCTTCGGTTCGACTTATCGGATTCGCGAGGCGAGGGCACAAACGGAGCTTCAACAGGCGAACCTCGCCGAGACCGAACAGCAAGTCGCGCTGAACGTCTGGAAAAGCTACGAGGCAGTGCGGGCGGGTGCACAAGCCGTGAAGCAGGCCGAGGCCTTGCAGGAAAACGCCGCCTTGGCGTTCGACGCCGTTCAGGCGCGCTATAAAGCCGGAGTGGCGAGCATCATTGAACTGTTGCACGCGCAAGATGCGCTCGTTGCCGCAAGGCATCAAAGCATCGCAACCCAATCCGACTGGTTCGTCGCGCGCCTGAGTCTGGCGGCGAGCCTCGGCAAACTCGACTTAGGGCAAATACAAAACCGGTGACGGTGAAGCACCGTGATCAACGATCACGCCACGTCTTCACGTCGTCTCCATTTCCTGCATCTGCCCCAAGCCAAAAAAACGTCCTAACTCCTTTGCCAGTTCATTCAACGCGCTCATTTCCTTCTGCGATATCCGGCGCGGCTCCTGGGTATGCGACCAGTCGCCGTATAACAGCGCCACCGTCTGATCGGTTTCGTCGACGACCGGCAGCAGCACGAAGGCGCGGGCATCGTCGAACGAGCGGCGGAACCATTCCGGTAATCGCGCGACCATCTTCGGGTCGCGTGCGTTCTCGATGAAGATGCCGACCGAGTTCGCTATCGCGAGATGAAACACGTCGGGCTCGAACGCGGTGTTGAAGGTCAGCTTCGGCAGCGCCGCGTCGATCTTCGGACCGAGCCCGAGGCGCGCCTTGAAGGTGCCGTTGCTATGCTTCACGAACACCACCGTGCGCGCAAAGCCGAGTGCCGCCAGCACGGTTTCCGCGGCCAGCGCCAGCGCCGGCGCGAGCGCGCTGCCGTCCGGCAGGCCGCGCAGATCGCCCACCCCCGCGGCGATGCGCGCTTCCGGATCGAGCGCCTCGCGCGCAATCGCGTCCGCATTGGCGCGCAACTCGACGATCTCGCGCATCACGCCGTCGCCGCCTTCCTCGCGGGCGAGCGCAACGCTCATCTGATGCAGCACGTCAGGATCGGTATTCAGAGCGTGGCTGTATCCCTGCGCCAGTTCGGCGATGCGCTCCTCGCGCTGCCGGTCCGGCATGTTCTGCTGGGTCAGCACGTCGGCAACAGCCGTCGAATAGTTGGTGATGGCGCGCAGCCACTGCACCTGACGCGGCTGCTCGACATCCAGCGGATCGAACTCGCCCATGCCGGAGCGGATCATATCGGGCAAGCGCCAGCGTACCGCCGCTTCGGCGCCGATTTCGTCGAACGTGACACCGAGCACCAGCACGCAGGCATCGGCTTCGAGTGTGCCGTCTTCGATATGGCAGCGGATCTGATCCCACTCGGCGTCGAGATAGAACACCACCAGCAGCTTGCCGATCTGCCGCATCAGCGTGCAGACCACCGCTTCTTCGCCGGCGCGCAGATCGCCGCGCTCGGTCAGCTTGCGCGCGACGCAGCCCGACAGCAGCGTGCGGTTCAATTCGAGTTTCGCGTCGATGCGGCGCGGCGCGCTGTGATGAAAGTGATCGACGATTTTCAGACCGACCACCAGATGGCCGACCGCGTCCATGCCGAGCACCATCAGTGCGCGCGACACGGTGGTGATGTTGCCGCCAAACGCCATGTACATGGCCGAGTTGGCCAGCCGCAGCACTTTTTGCGTCAATGCGAAATCCGATAACACGACCTGCACGAGGCCGGTGAAGTCGAGGTCGTCGTTGTTCATCGCCGCCATGGTGGTGCGCAACGACTGCGACAGCATAGGGAAATCGCCGCGCTCGCTCATTCGCGTCCAGAGCCGGTCGAGCACTGCGGCCTTTACCATGTGAGTCCCGCCAAAGCCATACATGTTCCAATGAGTGCCACGCCGGCGTTAGGCCGGCATCTTGCGCTGTGCACGAGGTTCGCCTGCATCGCTATGCGGTGTGCAGGTGGAGCGTGCGCGCTTCGAAACGCTGCGCGAGTTCGTCGGAAGGCAACGCCTTGCAGACGAGCCAACCCTGAATGTGGTCGCAGCCCATCTCGGTGAGCAGGGTGCGCTGTGCTTCTGTTTCGACGCCCTCGGCAACCAGTTCGAGATCGAGTGTTTGCGCCAGTCCGACGACCGCGCTAACGATGGCTTGATCGTTTCGGGAGGTTAGCAGATTCTCGACAAAACTCCTGTCGATCTTGAGCTTGGCCAAGGGGAATCGTTGCAGGTAAGCCAGGCTTGAATAGCCGGTGCCGAAATCGTCGACGGCAAAGCGGATGCCCATCGCAGTCAGCTCTTCGAGCAGGACTTTGGCATGCGCCGGGTCGTGCATCAGCAGGCTTTCGGTGATCTCGAACACAAGGCGGCGCGGATCGATGCCCGTCAACTCGATCGCTTCGCGCACGCTGTCCTTGAAACGCGGATCGCGGAACTGCTGCGGCGACACGTTGACGGCCACGTATTGCAATGAGATGCCCTGCGCGTCCCACTGGATCAACTGCATGCAGGCGACCTTCAATACCCAGTTGCCGAGGAAGTTGATCAGGCCGATCGATTCCGCGAGCGGAATGAACATCGAAGGGGGAACGAGGCCGTGCACGGGATGCGACCAGCGCATCAACGCTTCGACGCCGACGACACCGTGCGTGCGACTGCTCGTGATCGGCTGGAAGTGCAGCGAGAATTCGCCGTTGCGCACGCCGTCGTAGAGGTCGGCCTCGAGCTTCAGGCGCTCGGCGTCGGCGGGGTTGTCGTCCGGTACGTAGAAGGCGAGCGTGTTGCCGCCGGCCGCCTTGGCTTGCAGCAAGGCATGGTCGGCCCAGCGCAGCAGGTGCGTGTCGTGGGCGGCGTTGTCGTTGGCGTGGCGTACATCGGGGTAGAGCGCAATGCCGATGCTCGCCGACAGATGCACCTGCTGGCCGCTAAAAACATACGGCTGCTGGATCGCGGTCAACAGGCGGCGCGCCAGCGTTTCGGCCGCGGCGGCCGCGTCGGTGCGGCTCGCGGCAGGCTTCACGAGGATCGCGAACTCGTCGCTCGCGACCCGCGCCACCGTCTCGCTCGGGCTCGTCATATTCAATAGACGCCGCGCGGTGTCGCGCAACATCTCGTCGCCGGCATCGTAGCCGAGCGCGCGGTTCACGCGCTGATAGTCGTCGAGATCGAGCAGCAGGAGCGCGGCCGGCGTGCCGTGGACGTCGGCTTGCCGTTGCGCGTCGAGCAGCGCGGGGATCAGCGCCGGCTGATTGGCCAGGTTCGTCAGGCGGTCGAGGTGCAGCGCCTGGGTCAGGCGTTCCTCGGTGGCGCGCCAGGCCGACACGTCGAAGCCGGCGATCGCATAGCCGTCGGCACCGTTGGGGCTGCTGCGCACCACGCGCAGCTCGACCGTGACCGGATAGGTCAGCGACTTGATGAGACCGAGCGTGGCTTTCTCGACATTGCCCGTAGCGGTGGCGCGCGTCAGCAGCGCGTCGAGGCGCGACACGTCGGCGGGCGCCACGAGATCGTGCAGCGTAATGGTCTCGAGATACTCGCGGTGATAGCCGATGAAGCGCAGGCTGGCGTCGGAAACATAAAGGAAGCGCAGTTCCTGGTCGACGCGCGCCAGCAGGTCGACGGCGCCGACCACCTGTTCCAGCTGCGCAGTGCGGCTTGCGCCTGCCTGCGGCTTGCTGTGGGCACGCCGGCCGAACGCGCGAAACCGGTCGATGACCGTGCGCAAGGAGCCCCGGCGGGGCGCGGTGATCCTGTTCGCTTCCATGTTTGTCGCTGGCAACCTGTATTCGTCTGCAGGCGGGGCGGCTCGCTGCCCGCCGGGTCCGGGCGGTCAAGCGGTATCAGGCCGCCCCATCAGAACAAGATAACGACTCGCGCGGGGAAATCTTTAGCGCGTGCTGCAAAAAACGCATGGCAAGGGGGGGGCGGCGCAGCCGGGCACCGCCGCGGGAGCGATTCGGTTAAAGTGCAGCGGCTTCGCATCCGTTAATAGGTCAAACCCGTTGTGCAGTGCCGGCTATGACGTCGCTGCGTAGCTTTCCGAACACTTGCACCGATGATCCATGTCTGAACGTCACTTTGTCTGGGCCACCCCCCGGCACGCCGAGGCGCTTGAACAGTGCGCCGCAGATGCCGACCCGGCGTCTGGAGCACAGTTCGTCTATCTGGGCCGCCAGCCGATTCTCGACCGCGACGGCGCGCTCAATGCTTATGAATTGCTGTTTCGAGCCGGCTCGCATAACTACGCCGAGGTCAGCGACGACGCCCAGGCAACGGCGCAGGTCGTGGCTCGCGCGATCGGCGGGATCGGCGTGGCGGCCGTACTCGGCCAGCACCGCGGCTTCGTCAATATTGACCGCGCGCTGCTCTTTAACGACATCGTCCACCTGATGCCACCCGAGCGCTTCGTGCTCGAGATCCTGGAAACCGTCAAGTTCGATGTGCATCTGGCCCGCCGGCTGACCGAATTGCGCCGCGCGGGCTTCCAGGTGGCCCTCGACGATGTCAGTGGACTGTCGGACGAACTGCTCGCCGTGCTGCCGCACGCCGACATCGTCAAAATCGACTTCCTGCAGGCCGAGCGGTCCGCGCTTGATCAATTGGCGTCGACGGTACGCAGCCATGGCAAGACACTGATCGCGGAGAAGATCGAGACGCGCGAAGACTTTGCACTGGCTCGCGACCTCGGCTTCGATCTGTTCCAGGGATACTTCTTCGCGCGGCCGCAGGTGCTGGCCGCGCCGCGCAACCGCTCGCCGCGCCCCGGCCTGCTGCGTTTGCTGGCGCTGCTGTCGCGCGATGCCGGGATTTTCGAGCTCGAAGCGGAGCTCAAGCTGAACCCGAGCGTGGTGGTGCAACTGCTGCGCCTCGTCAATTCGAGCGCGTTCGGGCTGGGGCGCAATATTGCCTCGCTGCGCGAGGCCATTATTGCCACCGGCACGCGGCAGATCGCGCGCTGGGCGCAGCTGCTGCTGTACGCGGACAGTGGCGATCTGCCGTGGCGGGCCGATCCGCTGGTGCAGCTGGCCGGTACGCGCTCGCGCTTCATGGAATTGGCTGCAAGCTGGCTGCGGCCATCCGATGACGAATTTGCCGATGCCGCTTTCATGACCGGCATTTTTTCTCTGGTGCACGTGGTGCTCGGCAGCACGCCCGCGGCTGTCCTGGAGAAACTTGGGCTGGCGCAGCAGATTCGTGACGCGATCGTCACGCGCGGCGGCGCGCTCGGCACCTTGTTGCGAATTGCCGAAGCGGCCGGCGAGGGGGGCGATGCCACCTCGATCGCAGCCGGCCCCGATGCGCCGCCCGGCTTCGCGGCGCTCACGCCCGAGGTGCTGGCGGAGCTGAACCTGTCCGCTGCGGCGTGGTTCGGCGCGCATATCGAAGAAGTGGCCGCCTGAGGCCTGAGCGGCGCTGCGTCAGGTCGTGCCGCTGCAGGCGCGGGTTCGCGGATGTATCCTTTTCGCATGCATCCTTTAGGCAGGTTCTTACGTACCTGATCTGTACGTGATCCAATGGCGCGTCGAGGTTGCCGGCGTTCCGCTGAACGCCGCGACCTTCAGCTGATTGCGCCCACAGAGCGCATTACCGTTTCGAGGGACTGCAGATGAAGAGAAGACTCATACCGGTGGCACTGGCCGCCGTCTTGTCGGTGGGATTCGCGATGCATTCGCTGACGGCCGCGGCCACGCTCAAGCCGGGCGATGCCGCGCCACCGTTCACCGCACAGGCTTCGCTGGGCGGCAAGACCTACACGTATTCGCTCTCCGACGAACTGAAGAAAGGGCCGGTGGTGCTGTATTTCTATCCGGCGGCCTTCACGAAAGGCTGCACGATCGAAGCGCACGAGTTTGCCGAAGCCGTCGACGAGTACAAGAAATATGGCGCGACGGTGATCGGCGTGTCGCACGACAACATCGGCACGTTGACGAAGTTTTCGGTGAGCGAATGCCGCAGCAAATTCCCGGTGGCGGCCGATGCCGACGCGAAGGTGATCGGCGCATATGATGCCGGCTTGCCGATGTATAGCTCGATGGCCAACCGGGTGTCGTACGTGATCGCACCGGACGGCAAGGTCATTTACGAGTACACGAGCCTGTCGCCGGAGAAGCACGTCGAGAACACGCTGAAGGCGGTGAAGGAATGGGCGCAGACGCATAAGCAGCCGTAACAGCTTGCTTCGCGCGGCTGTGCGGTTTTTGCAATGGTTTTTTGCCACGAGGTTTCGCGTTGCTCGTGCTAGCCTGAGTTTTTTTGCCGGGTGGACTTGCGATGCCGATTATTGTTGCACTTATTGCGCTGATCGCACTGGTGTATGGTGCAGTGCGCGCGTTTTATGCCTTGCAGGCGGCTTTTGGCTTGGCCGTTGCTGTTGGGGTCGCCGTTCTTGCCGGTTTGCTTTTGATTGCTGCGGTTGTTTATTGGTGGCGCCGCCGGAAGGAAGTGGCTTCCAATATTCGCGATGGCGATTGGACTCATGAGCTTAAGGGAACCTGGGGTTCGGTCCGGCTTGCTGCCGGTAAACGGCTATGTGAGATTCACCTTGGCGGCGAGCAGGGTGCTTATATCTTTGCCGATCTGCTTGGCGCTGAGGTGCAGGGCCATGATGCTCGATGGCAGGTCGCTTTGAAGGTCAAAGACGCTAAACATCAGGTTTGGGTTTTGCCCATGCTGGGCGAGCGGCAGGCTAAGCAGTGGAGGCGGGTTTTTTTGCTTGCTGTTGAGCAGAGGCTCTGAGGGTAGCTGGCTGCGCCGTGCTTTGTTCGTCCTTTGTTTGTCTGTTGGCCTGCGGCGTTGGGCTTTGCTTGGGTTTTTTGCCTGCTCGGTGCGTTTTGTCTGTGCGCTTATTTCAAAAGATCAGTTCTGCAAGCGAGTGAAGGTACGCGAATGCAGACCAAATAAAACGTCGGTGTATTGCAGTTGCAGCAGTGATAGCAAGGGCTCCCGCCACGCTGAGGCAAAAAAATCAAGAAGCCGCCATGCCAGCTCTGCGAGCCTTCCTCGACTCCCACCGCACCCGAATCCGATCCATATAGAGATACACCACCGGCGTGGTATAGAGCGTCAGCATCTGACTGACAATCAACCCACCCACAATGGCAATCCCCAACGGAGCCCGCAGCTCCGCCCCTTCCCCGCGCCCAAAGGCCAGCGGCAACGCCCCAAGAAGGGCCGCGCAAGTCGTCATCATGATCGGCCGGAACCGCAGCAGACAAGCCTGATAAATGGCATCCCGCGACGACATCCCCAGCCGGGAGGCTTCAATCGCAAAGTCCACCATCATGATCGCGTTCTTCTTCACGATGCCAATCAGCAAGATCACCCCAATCAGCGCGATGATGCTGAACTCCGTCTTGAACAACAGCAAAGCCAGCAACGCCCCCACGCCCGCGGACGGCAGTGTGGACAAAATCGTCAGCGGATGGATATAACTCTCGTACAGCATCCCCAGCACGATATACACCGCCGCCAACGCGGCCAGAATCAGAATCGGCTGGTCGGACATCGACTGCTGGAACGCCTGAGCGGTCCCCTGAAAACTGCCGTGTATCGTCCCCGGCATGCCGATCTGCGCCATCGTGTCGTATATCGCCTGCGTCGCCGTCGATAGAGACACACCCGGCGGCAGATTGAACGAAATCGTCGAGGCCACAAACTGGCTCTGGTGATTCACCGACAACGGCGTATTCCCCGGGCTGAAGCTCGCGATCGCCGACAACGGCACCATTGTTTCTTTCGAGGTCGACACCGCCGCGCCCGACGAAGCACTCGATTTGCCGCTCGCCGCAATCGAATTGATCGCCTGATTGCGCGCGGAATCGGCGGCGATACTCGCCGCGCTCGACGCAGTCGTACCCGCCGTGCCGCCAATCGTCGCGCTCGTGCTGGCGGGCGCGGTCGTCTGCGCGGTAACCGTGCCGGCCGGCGCGTTGGTGGTCTGCGCGCCGCTCGCGCTGCCGCCCGAGGTGCTGATGTAAATCTGTTTCAGCATGTCCGGACTCTGCCAGTACTTCGGCGCCACTTCCATTACGACGTGATACTGGTTCAGCGGGTTGTAGATCGTCGATACCTGGCGCTGGCCGAAGGCGTCATACAAGGTGTTGTCGATCTGCGCCGGCTTGATGCCGAGGCGCGCGGCGGTGGCGCGGTCGATCGTCACCATCGCCTCGAGGCCGCCTTGCTGCTGGTCGGAATTCACGTCGGCAAGTTCGGGGCGTGCTTGCAGCGCCTCAGTGAGCTTCGGTCCCCACAGATACAGATCGGGCGTCGAATCGGCCAGCAGCGTGAACTGATACTGCGCGTTCGATTGCCGGCCGCCGACGCGAATGTCCTGCACCGCCTGCAGGAAGGTCCGCGCACCGGCCACGTCGCCGAGCGGGGCGCGCAGTTGCTGGATCACCTGGTCGGCGGATAGCTTGCGCTCGCTCTTCGGCTTCAGCGTCACGAACATGAAGCCGGAATTGGTCTGACGGCCGCCGGTGAACCCGGCCACGCTGTTCACCGCCGGGTTCTTGCCGACGATCTCCATCATCTGGGAGAACTTTCCCTTCATCGCCTGGAACGAGGTGGCCTGGTCGGCCTGAATGCCGCCGACTAGCCGCCCGGTGTCCTGCTGTGGAAAGAAGCCCTTCGGTACGATGATGTACAGCCAGATGTTCAGGCCGATGGTCGCGAGCAGAATCGTCACGATCAGGCGCGGATGCAGCATCGCCCAGCCGAGGGTGCGCTCATAACCGCGCTGCATCGACGTGAAGCCGCGTTCGAGCCAGCGTCCAAAGCGTCCTTCTTCTGTCTTTTCGTGCGGCTCGCGCAGCAGGCGCGAACACATCATCGGCGTCAAGGTCAGCGAGACGAGCAACGACACGCCGATCGCCAGCGACAGCGTCAGCGCGAACTCGCGGAACAGCCGCCCGACAATGCCGCCCATCAGCAGAATCGGCAGGAATACGGCGACCAGCGAAATACTGATCGACAGCACCGTGAAGCCGACTTCGCGAGCGCCGAGAAAGGCGGCCTTCATGCGCGGCACGCCGTTTTCTATATGCCGTGAGATGTTTTCCAGCACCACGATCGCATCGTCGACCACGAAGCCGGTTGCGATCGTTAACGCCATCAGCGACAGGTTGTCGATCGAAAAGCCCAGCATATACATTGCGCCGAACGTGCCGATGATCGAGATCGGCACGGCCACGCTCGGAATCAGCGTGGCGCGCCAGTTGCGCAGGAACAGGAACACCACCATTACCACCAGCGCTACGGCGATCATCAGCGTGTGCTCGGTATCCTTCAGCGACGCACGGATCGTCGTGGAACGGTCACCGGCCGACGCGATGTCGACGTCTCCGGGCAGCGACGCGTGCAACTGCGGCAGCATCGCCATCACGCGGTCGATGGTGTCGATGATGTTTGCGCCCGGCTGGCGGTACAGAATCACCAGCACCGAACGCTTGCCGTTGAAGAGGCCGAGGTTGCGCAGGTCTTCGACCGAATCGACTACTTCCGACACGTCGGACAGCTTCACCGCCGCGCCATTGCGGTACGCGATGACCAGATCTTTGTACTGCGACGCCTTGCTCGCCTGGTCATTGGTATAGATCTGCACGCGGTTCGGGCCGAACTCGATCGAGCCCTTCGGGCTGTTCGCATTGGCCGCTGCAAGCGCCGCGCGCACGTCTTCGAGACCGATGCCGTAGTGGGACAGGGCATTGGGTTCCAGTTCGACGCGCACCGCCGGATTGGCCGAACCGCTCACATCCACTTCGCCGACGCCGTCCACCTGCGAGAGCGATTGCTGCAGCACGGTGGCCGCGGAGTCGTACAACTGGCCGGCGGTCAGCGTCTTCGACGTGAGCGCCAGGATCAGGATCGGCGCGTCGGCCGGGTTCACCTTGTGATACGTCGGATTGCTGCGCAGGCTCGCCGGCAGATCGGCGCGCGCGGCGTTGATGGCCGCTTGCACGTCGCGCGCGGCGCCGTCGATGTCGCGGTTCAGGCCGAACTGCAGCGTAATGCGCGTCGAGCCGACCGAGCTCTGCGAGGTCATTTCGGTGACGTCGGCGATCGAGCCGAGATGCCGTTCGAGCGGGCTCGCGACGCTGGTCGCCACCGTGTCCGGGCTCGCGCCCGGCAACGTGGCCTGCACCGAAATGGTCGGAAAGTCGACCTGCGGCAGCGGCGCGACCGGCAGCTTGGTGAACGCAAAAATCCCGGCCAGCGCGATGCCGAGCGCCAACAGTGTGGTGGCGACCGGGCGGGAGATAAACGGACGCGACAGGTTCATCGCTCAGGTCCCTGCATCGGTGGCGGGCGGCACGGGCTTGCCGCGATTGAAGCGCTCGCGCGCGCGGCGGGCGAGTGCGTCGAAGCCGAGATAGATCACCGGCGTTGTAAATAGCGTGAGCAGCTGACTGACGATCAGGCCGCCGGCAATCGCGATACCGAGCGGGCGGCGCAACTCCGAGCCTGCGCCGGTGCCGAGCATCAGCGGCAGGGCGCCGAGCAGGGCGGCGAGCGTGGTCATCAGGATCGGCCGGAAGCGCAGCAGACACGCCTGATAGATGGCTTCGCGCGGCGGCTTGCCTTCCTCGCGCTCGGCGTAGAGCGCGAAGTCGATCATCATGATGGCGTTCTTCTTCACGATACCGATCAGCAGCACGATGCCGATGATGCCGATGATGTCCAGATCGTGCCCGGTCATCAACAGCGCAAGCAGCGCGCCGACGCCCGCCGAGGGCAGCGTCGACAGAATCGTGATCGGGTGAATAAAGCTTTCGTACAGCACGCCGAGCACGATATACATCGTGACGATCGCCGCCAGGATCAGGAACAGCTCGTTCGACAACGACGCCTGGAACGCCAGCGCCGCACCCTGGAAGCGCGTCTGGAACGACGCCGGCAAGGCGATATCCTTCTCCGCCTGATCGATCGCTTTCACCGCTGCGCCGAGCGACGAACCCGGTGCGAGGTTGAACGAGACGGTGGTGGCCGGGAACTGGCTCAAATGCGTGACCAGCAGTGGCGCGGGTTGCTCGATGAACTTCGCGATCGACGACAACGGCACCTGGCCGCCCGACGAGGTGGAAGAGGGCAGGTAGATCGAATTCAGCGATTCCGTGTAGTGCTGCATCTGCGGCTGCGCTTCCAGAATCACGCGGTACTGGTTCGACTGCGTGAAAATGGTCGAGATGATGCGCTGGCCGAAGGCGTCATACAACGCGCTGTCGACGGTGGCGGGCGTGATGCCGTAACGCGACGCGGTGGCGCGGTCGATTTCGATGTAGACCGACTGGCCGTTGTCCTGCAAGTCGGTGGCCACGTCCGCCAGTTCCGGCGACTGCTTCAGCCGGTCGACCAGCTTCGGCACCCATGTGGTGAATTCGCTGATGTTCGGGTCGGTCAGCATGAACTGATACTGTGTCGGGCTGACGGTGGAATCGATCGTCAGATCCTGCACCGGCTGCATGTACAGCGAGGCGCCCGGAATATGCGCGACGTCCTGCTGCAACTGGCGGATCACGTCGCTCGCGGTGTTGCTGCGGTCGTCGCGCGGCTTCAGGTTGATCAGCATGCGGCCACTGTTCAGCGTGATGTTGCTGCCGTCCACGCCGATGAACGAGGTGAGGCTTTCCACGTCCGGGTTCTTCAGGATCTGCGCGGCGAGTTCCTGCTGACGCTCGGCCATCGACGCATACGACACCGACTGCGGGGCCTGCGTAATCGCCTGGATCACGCCGGTGTCCTGCACCGGGAAGAAGCCCTTCGGAATGAACACGTACAGCACGCCGGTCAGCACCAGCGTGAGCGCCGCGACGAACAGCGTGGCGCGTTGCCGGTTCAGCACCCAGGTGAGCGCGACTGCGTAGCGGGCGATCACCCAGTCGATAAACTGATGGGCTTTGGCTTCGAATCGGTGGCTCTCATGCGGCGGCGAGTGGCGCAGGAGCTTCGCGCACATCATTGGCACGAGCGTGAGCGAGACCACGGCCGAAATCACGATCGTCACGGCCAGGGTGATCGCGAATTCGTGGAACAGCCGCCCGACCACGTCGCCCATGAAGAGCAGCGGAATCAGCACGGCGATCAGCGAAACCGTCAGCGAAATGATCGTAAAGCCGATCTGTTTCGAGCCCTTCAGCGCGGCCTCCATGGGAGACTCGCCTTCTTCGATATAGCGCGCGATGTTCTCGATCATCACGATTGCATCGTCGACCACGAAGCCGGTCGCGATGGTCAACGCCATCAGCGACAGGTTATCCAGCGAGAAACCGCACAGGTACATCACGGCAAGCGTGCCGATCAGCGACAGCGGCACCGACAGGCTCGGGATGATGGTGGCGTAGATGTTGGCGAGGAACAGGTACATCACCAGCACCACCAGCACGACCGACATCAGCAATTCGAACTGCACGTCGCGCACGGACGCGCGGATCGTGGTGGTCCGGTCGGTGACGATCTCCACCTCGAGCGCGGCGGGCAGCGACTGTTGCAGCTGCGGCAGCAGCGTCTTGATGCTGTCGACCACCTGGATCACGTTCGCGCCCGGCTGGCGCTGCACGTTCAGGATGATGGCCGGCGTGTTGTTGACCCATGCGCCGAGCTTGGTGTTCTCCGCGCCCTGCACGATGGTGGCGACGTCCGTCAGCATGACCGGACGGCCGCCCTTGTACGCGACCACGGCGCTCTTGTAAGCGTCGGCGTCGGTCAGCTGATCGTTCGCGTTGATCGTGTAGTTGCGCGTCGGGCCGTCGAAGTTGCCCTTCGGCGTGTTGACGTTCAGGTTCGAAATCGTGGTGCGCAGATCGTCCAGATTCAGACCGTACGCGGCGAGCGCGCGCGGGTTCGCCTGAATCCGGACGGCCGGGCGTTGACCGCCTGACACGCTCACGAGACCCACACCCGCCACCTGCGAAATCTTTTGCGCGAGACGCGTGTCGGCCAGATCCTGCACCTGTGTGAGCGGCAGCGTTTTCGAGGTGATCGCGAGCGTGATGATCGGCGCGTCGGCGGGATTGACCTTGGCGTAAATCGGCGGCGCGGGCAGGTCGGACGGCAGCAGGTTGCCCGCCGCATTGATCGCTGCCTGGACTTCCTGCTCGGCGATATCGAGCGGCAGATCGAGGCTGAACTGCAGCGTGATGATCGACGAGCCGGCCGAGCTTTGCGACGACATCTGATTCAACGACGGCATCTGCCCGAACTGGCGTTCGAGCGGCGCGGTGACCGACGAGGTCATCACGTCCGGGCTCGCGCCCGGATAGAAGGTCTGCACCTGGATCGTCGGATAGTCGACCTCGGGCAGCGCGGAGAGCGGCAGGAAGCGCAGCGCGACGAGACCGACCAGCATGATCGCCGCCATCAGCAGCGCGGTGCCGACGGGGCGCAGAATAAAGACGCGGGATGGATTCATGCGGTAGTCGCCGTGCCTTTATTGCGAGGCTTGCGCCGCGTGTTTGCCGTGATGTCCGTGGGCGCCGGAGGCACCCGATGCGGCTGCCGCGCCACTCGCCCCACGGGCGCCCGAAGCGCCGCGCGGCCTGTCGGCCGGAATCGTGATCTTCGCGCCTTCCTTCAGCCGGTCCGAACCGTCGATCACGACGCGCTCGCCGACCTGCAGGCCGGATTTGATGCTGGTGCGTTCGCCGTCCACCGGGCCCACCTTGACCGCACGCACCGTCACCGTGTTGTCGGGCTTCACGACGTACACGAACGAGCCCATCGAGCCGTTCAGCACAGCCGGCGTCGGCACGATCACCGCGTCCTTGATCGTATCCACGAGGAGGCGTGTATTCACGAACTGATTCGGGAACAGCAGGTTCTTGTCGTTCTGGAAGTTCGCGCGCAGCTTGACCGTGCCGGTGGTCGTGTCGATCTGGTTATCCAGGGTTTCGAGCGAACCGCCTTCGAGCGAGATGGTGTTGCTGCGGTCGTACGCGGTGACCGAGAGTTTCGCGCCCGTTTGAGTCTGCTGGAGGATCTGCTGCAAGTTGTCTTCGGAGGTGGTGAAGATCACGCTGATCGGCTGCAACTGCGTAATCACGACGAGGCCGTTAGTCAGGCTCGGCGTCACGTAGTTGCCCGGATCGACCTGGCGCAAACCGACGCGCCCCGACACCGGCGCGGTGATGCGCGCATAGACGAGATCGAGTTTGAAGGTATCGATGTTCGCCTGGTCTGACTTCACCGTGCCTTCATATTGCCGCACGAGCGAGGCTTGCGTGTCGACCTGCTGGCTGGCGATCGAGTCTTGCGCGAGCAGCGTCTGATAGCGCTTCAGGTCGAGGCGGGCGGTTTGCAGCAACGCCTGGTCGCGCGCGAGGGTGCCTTGCGCGTTTTCCAGCGAAATCTGATAGGGGCGCGGGTCGATCTGGGCAAGCACGTCGCCCTTCTTGACCATCTGGCCTTCCTTGAAATACACGTCCTGCAGCACGCCGCTCAACTGCGGCAGCACGGTGACGTTGGCGAGCGGCGTGACCGTGCCGAGCGCGGTCAGCACGACCGGCATCTCACCCTGTCTGGCGGTCGCCACGTGAACGGGCTGCGGCATGCTGGCGAGGCCGCCGCCACGGCCCGCGCGACCGCTGCTCGCGCCACTCGCACCGGCCGCCGGGCTTGCGCCGCCAGGCCCGCCCCACGGATGCCAGCGCCACAATACGATCCCGAGGATGAGCAGCGCCGCCACGATCAGGGCGATGTTGCGGCCGCGATGGCGTTTGGCCGTGGCCGGCGCGGTGCCGGGGGCACCACCAGGCCTTCCGGTGGAGGACGGTTGCGAACCCGGTAGGGAAACCGGAGCGGCAGGGCGTGAAGTTTCCGAAAGCTTTTGTTGTTCGTCCATCAGTTCGGTCAGGTGGCTGGCTTTGATGTGAGCCGTTCGTGCGGTTGCGCCGCTTCGACAGTTCGGCGGGCCGGCACGCAGGCGGCATGACAGGCGGTTTCGACCGCGGACGCGCCGCGAATGTTCAGCGCGATGCTACCCGAGGCGCGGGACACAGATGTTAGCTCAACGCGCCATCGTGACAGGTCGGCGGGACGTTATCGAAGGGTGATAGCGGCAAGCCGGGCGAGCGCCCCGCGACGGGAATGCATGATCCTACGTTGCGGGTGTTGTAACAGTCCACCCATGTATTTTTCTGTTGATTACAAAAGTTACAGTGCGGATGGAGGACGGGTTGAAAATGCCGTGGCCGCCGATCGGCGAGCGTCTCTCGCGTTTTCAGTTGTCCAGGCGGCGCCCAGGCGTGCCGCCGATCTCGAGAACGATCTTACTGATGCATTCGAGCAGCGCCGGCGCCGCATGCGATATCAGCCAATCGCGCGGGCACTGACCCGCGGAGCCGCCGCAAGTGACGGCATAGCGCTCGCCCGAGGGGCCGATGAACCCTGACGCGATGGCGTTCAGGCCCTCGTGCCATTCGCCCGCGGTGATCGCAAAGCCTTGCTCCGCGGTTTCCCGTAACGCGCAGGCCAGACGGCTGCTGACATGGCCCCAATCTTCACCTTCGGCGGCTTGCAAGCCGGTGAGCAACTTTTCGCGTTCCGGGTCGGTAAGAGCTGACAGATAGGCGCGGCCGACTGCGGTGCGGCTAAGGTTCATGCGCGAGCCGATTTCGAGGCGCGACACGAGCACCGCCGAACGTGGCCGGATTGCGTCGATCACCACCATGTCGAGGCGGTCGCGTACGGCCAGATGCACGGACAACGCGGTGCGTTCGGCGAGTTCGATGAGGAAGGGGCGCGCTCGGGCCCGAATGTCGAAGTTGCGTAGAAAGCCGTTGCTCAACTCCAGTACCGAGGAAGTCAGCACGAATCGCTCGCTGTCGGGCAAGCGGAACAGGAAACCTGCGCCGACCAGCGTGGCGGTAATCCGGGAGACGGTAGGCTTCGGAATGCCGGTTAGCTCTGTCAACTCGCGGTTGCTGAGCGGCGCGTCCGCTGCGGCGATCGAACGCAGCACGGTCAAGCCGCGTGCCAGCGCGGTGACTTCGTCGCCCGAGCCGTCTTTATCTTTGGCTGGGACTGTGTCAGTTCGGGAGGGCGTTGGTCGGTTCATATCGTTTTTTTGGAACTACATTTCAGTTTTTGTCCGCTTGCCTGCCAGCAAGCGTTCCGCAAAAGCTCGGCGGTAGTCCCAAAATGGGGAGTGAGCCCCATTTTTCATCTGAAGATTCATTGTATCGGAATATTTTGCCGCAACGAATGCAGCTTCTTTAGATTTTGCTTGACTTAGTCAGCATAACCGTAAAAAATGGAACTTCATTTCGAAAGACGGTTTCAGGTTCTGCTTTTTGAAATTCCGAACCAACCGTGGTCCGCGGAGTGTCTGGTCGAGTGCCTTAACAGTCCCCCGTAACAGTCCCGCAGTGTCCTTCTCGAGTCCGGCGTCCAACATCGCGCGCCCGTTCAACTTTCGAATACCGTCTCTCAGGTTCTAGCACGGCCCTCGGAATGGCTAGAACTTTTTAAGGCGTCACGGAAACGTGACGCCTTTTTTTTTGTGCTATGGGCGCACAACAAAGTCTGCACCAGTCGCTAACGACGCGTTAACAGACAACAAAGTCTGCTCCAACGGCAAAATACGCGTTGCGGTGCAACATTTGACATAGGAAAGAACTATAAGGGTGCCTGATATTCCCTGCATAAGGACGCAACGCCGGGTGCGTCGGGCAGGAGTGGGCGCTGCTTTGAAAACTCTGCGGGCGGCGGATCGCTTCGTCCAGTTTTCTCGAATATGGGGGAGATGCCACGACGCCCGCTATGGTCGTGCGGCCGGCCGCCCCATCCCTTTTGCACCTAGCGTAATCTTGACTCTGGACTGGCAGAAGAGGGCGGCGGTGAGAGTCCTGCGGCATTGGCCGGCAGGGTCCGATTCGTATCGTACGTTCCTGGTTTCCACTTTCGAGCCTGATAAGGGCGGTTGAACATATCGCCCGCGTCCTGCAAACCACCACCTCGTGTGTTGGGAGGCGAAAATGACGAAGGTACCTGACGACTTTCCGCGTGATGTCGCGCCAGCCGCGCTCGCCGGAGCACAGCCGAAACTGGCGGCGCGCATGATCAACGGGCGGTTTGTCGTCGGACTGACCGAAGACGAGCGATTGGAGCGATGGCAGATATGTGAGGACCTGGCACTGCAACTGATGGTGCCCGCCCGGAAGGAAGCCGCCAAGTACCCGCAGAATTCTCACGATGTAGTGCTGGGGCGCATCGGGGACGCTATCGCGGGCAAGGACTGGTGCAGTGTAGTCGAAATGAACTGGATCATTGCCCGGTTGCGCGAGCTGCTCAGATGGTAATCCTTCATCAGCTACCGGGCGTGTGTCGAAAGCCGGGTTAGATTCACCGGACAGTTTCATCCATCTGGCCGCGAAGTAATCCGGCGACACTGATGTCTTCGTCGAGGGCGTCCCAATGCAGACCCGCGCCTGTGGCAGAGATGCGGAATGCGTCGCGTTGTTCACGCGTTGCTGCAGCCAGTCGCGGGAAACACCGTATTGGAATTTTGAGCCTGCGACCGTCGCCCAGTACGACGGTGAAGCTGGTGTCGTCAAACAGCAGGTCTGTTGCGAGCGGTGTCATCACGATACCTTCTGCAGTTTCGTCGCCCTGCTTGTGAACCCGCATCATCAGAGGACGGTCGTCGGTGTTCACCGTGAGTAGCGTGAAAGCGATCATGGTGGTTAATCATAACGCCTGGCGGTGCCGCGATGGACGGCGGGCGTGGCTGCAGTCGGGCGCGCGGAAGCCAACAGCGTTCTCCGCTGGAATGTCCATCGCTCGGGTTTGCCGGGGGAAGGTGTGCCGTCTCGTGGCGGCCGTCAATGGTGCCGATCCGATGCGTCAGAACTGCTATCCGACATGCGCGGATGCGGCCTTCGCAGGCCATGAATTCACGATATCGGGAGTAATGGTGAAAACGGCATCAGGTTAGAGCATCACCCGATTGCCATCCTTTTCAATATCGCCAAACGCAATGGTGGCAAGGCAGAGGATTTTTAGCGGAGCGGAAGCGGCGCACCGGGATGAGCGCAGGCACGACGCGAAATCCGCGTCCGCTTCGCTAAAAATTCTTTGAG